>JAISAA010000191.1 GCA_031266955.1 Oscillospiraceae bacterium
CGCCGAATCGCCGCCGCGCTTCAGCCGTCTTGTCGCAATAACTGATGACGTGTTCCAGCGCGGCGGCGTTTTTATCGTATTTCGCCATACAACAGCACCTCGTCGTCTTTAATATTTTCATAAAGTCTTTTCCGCATACCATCGTGCGGAACAAGGTCAACTTCCTTGCCCAAAGCGTCAACCAAATCAAGCCTGAAGCCTGACAGCGCGAACAGGCCGCGAATATTCCGGCACCACACGTGGAGATCGACGTCGCTATCCTCGGTGGCGTCGCCGCGGGCGTACGAGCCGAACAGCATAACGCACTTTACCCCGTAGCTTTGCGCTACCGGCGCTATCCGTTCCCTTATTTGGTCTATGGAGTATACCGCCATCAAGCCTGCCTCCTTTGCCTCGCTTTTATCGGAAGTATATCATTTGTTTTATTAAAATACAATGCGTGCTTCACCGCCGCAAAAATGCCGTGAAAAATGCCGTTCTAATGGTGTTTCGGCTAAAGCTCAGGTTCCCAATCGTCCTCGTCGGCATCCGACGCTTGATTTTCATCCGATTGCCATTCCTGCCATTTCACAAGTATGTCATGCTTTAAGCGTACGAAATCAAGCTCCTTCGCCGGCGCGTCGAGCTTCGGCACGTTAAACTCGTTCAAAAGCGCGTCGATATAGTCCGGCTTGACGCCCTCGGATGCCAATTCGCCAATCAGCTTGACTACCTCGGATCGGTAAGGGTGCAGGGCAAGCCCCGCGTCGGTTTGTATATATCCATACGGTGTATCATCTTTTACGGTTTTATTGTTGTATTTTGTCATATAACAGCACCTCGTCGTCCTTAATGTTTTCTTAAAATCTTTTCCGTATGCTGCCGTGCGTCACAAAATCAACTTCCTTGCCCAGCACGTCAACCGGAACAAGACGCGAATATTCCCGCACCATACGTTCAATGACGTTTCGGTCAAAGTTCAGGTTCCCAATCATCCTCGTCGTCGCTTTCAGGCTCCGGCTCCGAGACAGCGGCGGCGCGCGGCAGCGCAAACCGTTCAAGCATCGCGACGCGCTCGCGCAGGGCGATGCACCGCACGTCGCGCCGGTTGTCCTCAATGTACGGGCTTTGGCGCAAAATCTCGGAATATTCCTCGTCTATGCCGCGCAGGGCGGGGAAGTCGAGCCATGCGATATCCGTTACCAGCTCGATCTGCTCGCCGTGCTTGCCGCGGAACGGCTTGCTCTTTTGCTCGGCGCGCGGGCGGATCGCGCCGACGACGGCGTCATACCACAAAGACGTGCCGCAGTCGAATATGGGCGCAAGCCCGAGCCACTCCAGCGTCTCGGCGTCCCTGACCGCGCCGAAGTTGTTGTAGTGCCTGTCGGCGTTGACGATCAGGTAGTCCACCGCGAGCATACGGTCGAGGCTCTCCCTCGCGCCGGGTATGCTCAGCGCGTCACACCGCGCCAAAAAGTGCTGGTATTCGGAGATGTGTCCGGGCTTTTTGCCCGTTTCCCGGATATGCCACGCGCTCACAAGGTCGGTCTGCGGCGTTATGAAGTCCTCACAAGCGGACAGCGGCATTTTATACGTCTCCAAAGCCGACGGGCTTGCGTCCCACGTCAGCGTATACGGCGCGTGGGCGATGCCGAGCCGCCGCATGATCGCGCTGGCGATCACCTCATTGAGCGGCTCTTGGTACAAAATAGGGCTGCCGCCCTTTATCAGCAACCGCTTCCCATCCGCGACGACCCACTTTTTTTTCAGCCATCCGTCCGAGGTGTTGTCCGGCGACATCAAATCTAACTCTCCGTCTGCGGCGCGTCCGAACAGAGCGTTGCCCACGTCCTCCGAAAACTCGTTCTCGAAGAAATTGACGTCCCTCCATTCGAGCGGCTTGTTCGACGGGCGCACCCAATACTGGTCTGACAGCGACAGTCCGAAGCATTTCGGAAGTAATTCCGCAGTTGAAAAAATGTGCAGCAATTCTAAAAAGTCACGTAACCCTTGACGGGTAGATGGGATCGCGCGGTCTGACCACCAGTCGTTGATCGCTTTCGTTTCAGGCTTGCCCTGCGGAGTGAGCCTGATCCCGAGCGGCAAATGCTCCGGGCGCATGAGCTCAAGCGTTTTCAAGATGGTGCCGGTGTCCTCAAATATCTCCAACACTGCGACGGCGACGTTTTTGTGCATCAATGTATATTCCATAGTTACGCAGTTCCTTTCCGCAGCTCCGCCTGTATTATACTGCAAAATCATTAAGAATTCAATCGCTTTTGCGCTCTTTGCGCCATATCATCCATCGTTGCCGTATTCCGGCTCGTCCTTGTCCAAACTCTGCGCCGCCCAGTAATCCGGAAAATGCTCGCGCAGATTTTTCAGCACCTGCTCCCAATCGGCGAGCCCGTATACGATCGGGTGCGTCCGCGACAGCTCATAAATCGGCAGCGCGCGCTCCGGGAAACCGTAATACAGATACCTCTTGACACGTTCCCCCGATTCACGCGCCGCGTAGGATAACTCCGCAGTGGCGACCGATTCGTGTACCGCGAACCTCGGGCCGCCCGAAGTTTCCGTTAAATATATCCCGTTGTCGATGTGTACAATGCGCCCGAGAAAGCTGCCGAGCGGCGCTGACAGTTCATCCCGCATAAATTTTGCCTCCATAATCATAATATAGTAATAGCCGGAAATAGCTACATCTCCGGCTCGTTCTCGTCCTCGGCTTCGTCGTCCGGGTCGGGGACATCATCGTTTTCATTCTCTTGCTGTTCGCCGTCGTCGAGCAGCGCGCCGTCGTCCGCGCCGCGGTCAAGATCGA
>JAISAA010000206.1 GCA_031266955.1 Oscillospiraceae bacterium
CGCGGAGGAATTGGAGGCGGCGCTGTGATAAAGACTGTCAGGCGATTTCCGGAGGGGATCGTGCAAATCCCGCCGTCGAAAAGCATACTTCACCGCGCGATAATATGCGACGCGCTGGCGGGCGGGCGCGAGTTCCCGTCGGGAGTATCAGAAGACATTGACGCGACGGCGCGCTGCGCTCTCGCGCTGACGTCCGGCGAGCAGAATATCACGCTTGACTGCGGCGAGTCCGGCTCTACGCTGCGGTTTACGCTTCCGCTCGCCCCGGCGCTGGGGATCAAAAAAGCCGTGTTCCGCGGGCGCGGGCGGTTGCTGCGGCGGCCCATGGACGCGTATACTGACGAGCTGCGGCGGCACGGGGCGCACATTGAGGAAAAGCGAGACGAGCTTATCGTCTCCGGCGAACTTGAAGCAGGGGTGTACGAGCTGCCGGGGGATATAAGCTCACAGTATATAAGCGGGCTGCTTTTCGCGCTGCCGCTTTGCGGGGACAGCGAGATCAGGCTGACGACTCCGCTTGAGTCGGCGGGATACGTCGAGCTGACGATAGACGAGCTGCAAAAGTCCGGCGTTGAAATCGGGCGCGGGCGGGACGCGTTTTACATACGCGGCGGGCAGAAATACGCGCGGCGGGAAATCTCGGCGGAGGGGGATTTTTCGCAGGCGGCGTTCTTTCTCGTTTCCGGCGCGCTGGGGTGTGACGTGGAGTGCCGGGGACTGGACCTGCGCTCGAAGCAGGGGGATATGGAGATACTCGATATACTCAAGCGGTGCGGGATACGCGTCGTCGTCACATCCGGCGGCGGGATAAAGGCGAAGCCGGGGAAAATCCTGCCCTGCGATCTGGACGCGTCCGGCGTGCCGGACCTTGTCCCGCCCGTCGCGGCGATGCTCAGCTTTGCGAGCGGCGTGAGTCGGATATATAACGCGGGGCGCCTGCGGCACAAAGAAAGCGACAGGCTGGAAAGCGTCCGTGATACGCTTTGCAAATTGGGCGCGAGCGTTGTTATCGACGGGGATACGCTCGTCATAAACGGGCGCAATATGCTTGAGGGCGGCGAAATAAGCGCGTATGGAGACCACAGGATAGCGATGATGGGCGCCGTGGCGGCGATACGGTGCCGCTGGGAAGTCAGGATAGACGGCGCCGAGTGTGTGGCGAAATCTTACCCGGACTTCTGGAGCGATTTTGAGGCGGACGCGTGACGCGCAGCATCCGAGGTGTGGTTGAAAAATGAAAGGGGCTGTAAAAAAGTGAGTGAGAAGACAAACGAAAAACTGTACGGCACGATGAACAGCGAGTGGGGCGAGAAATTCAGGCTGTCCGTGTTCGGAGAGTCCCACGGCGCGGTTATCGGCGTCGTGGTCGGAGGGCTCCCGGCGGGGTTTGAGCCGGACTTTGCCGAGGTGAGACGCGAGCTCGCGCGGCGCGCGCCCGGTCAGGGAGAGACCTCGACCCCGCGCCGCGAGAGCGACGAGTTTGAAGTCATGAGCGGGCTGCTCGATGGCCGCGCGACCGGCGCGCCGCTGATGGCGCTGTGCCGTAACTTGGACACGCGCTCCCGCGATTACGAGCCGAGCCTCCCGCGGCCCGGGCACGCCGATCTCGCGGCGGCGGTGAAACACGGCGGCTTTAACGACTATCGCGGCGGCGGGCATTTTTCAGGCAGGCTGACCGCGCCGGTCGTATTTGCGGGAGCGCTGGCGAAGCAGCTGCTTTCGCGGCGGGGCGTTGATATTTCGGCGCGAATCACGGAGATACATGGAGAGCGCGACCCAGACAAATTCGACGGCGAGATACTTGAGGCGAAAGGGCGCGGGGACAGCGTCGGCGGCGTTATAGAATGCCGCGCGCGCGGCGTGCCCGTGGGCTGGGGAGAGCCGATGTTCCGCGGCGTCGAAAGCGAGCTTTCCGCGATGCTTTTTTCGATCCCGGCAGTAAAGGGAGTGGAGTTCGGCGACGGCTTTGAGCTCGCGCGGAGGCTCGGAGGCGAGGTTTCCGACGGGATCGGCGTCGATTCCAACGGAAACGTCGTATATCTCGCCAATCACAACGGTGGCATAAACGGCGGGATCACGAACGGCGAGGACATAGTCTTCCGCGTCGCGATAAAGCCCACGCCGACTATCGCGCTGCCGCAAAGCACAGTCGATCTCAGTCAAAACAAGCCCGTAACGCACAGCTTCGCGGGCCGGCACGACTCGAGCGTCGTCCCGCGCGCCGTCCCCGTTGTCGAATCGGCGGCGGCGATAGCGCTCGCACAGTATTTATAAGACAGGCATCATTATTATTAAAGGAGAAATGACCCAATGATAGCAATTCTAAAAAGAACAGCCCGCCCGGAGGACACGGAAACGCTGCGCAAAACGCTGGCGCGGCGCGGGATCGTCACTCAAGACATCGAGGGGGACACGCCGATGCTCGGCCTGACGGGAGACCTTTCCGGCATCGCGGAGGACGACCTTCTGCGGCACGAATGCGTTGACAAGATAGTCCGAGTGCGGGAGCCGTATAAGCTCGCCGGGCGCAGCTTTCATCCGGAGGACAGCGTTTACGACATCGCGGGGCGGCGCGTCGGCGGAGGAAGCTTCGCCGTTATCGCGGGGCCGTGCTCCGTTGAAAGCGAGGAGCAGATATTGTCCGTGGCGCGGGACGTCAAGGCCGCGGGAGCTCATTTTATGCGCGGCGGCGCGTTCAAGCCGCGCACGTCGCCATACGCGTTTTCGGGCCTGGGGCTCGACGGGCTGGAGCTCTTAAAGCTCGCGCGCGGGAAAACGGGACTGCCGATAGTGACTGAAATAATGTCGCCGGAATATCTTGACCAATTCGCCGAGGACGTGGACGTCATACAAATCGGCGCGCGCAATATGCAAAATTTCACGCTGCTGCGACAGGTCGGCGCGCTGAAAAAGCCCGTGCTGCTGAAACGCGGGTTGTCCTCAACGCTCGACGAGCTCTTGATGGCGGCGGAGCACGTTATGGCCGGCGGCGCGCGCGAAATTATGCTGTGCGAGCGCGGTATACGCACGTTTGAGACGGCGACGCGCAACACGCTGGACCTTTCCGCCGTCCCCGTGCTAAAGGCGCGCAGCCATCTGCCGGTCATAATCGATCCGTCGCACGCAACGGGCTTTTGGCATCTGGTAGAGCCGATGGCCCTCGCGGCGACGGCGTGCGGCGCGGACGGCCTGATAATCGAAGTCCACAACCATCCGGAGGCCGCTCTGTGTGACGGCGCGCAGAGCGTTACGCCGCAAGTCTTCCGCCGCATAATGGGCAAGGTGGAAAAAATCCGCGCGGCCATAGCGTAAAAATATTCTGAAAAGGAAAGGACGATCAACAATGAAAACACCGAAAGAAAAGCTTGAGGACCTGCGCGGGAAGATCGACGCGGTAGACGCGGACTTAACGCGCCTTTTCCAAGAGCGCCAGCGCGTTTCAAACGACATCTCGCACGTTAAGGAGGAGGGCAACCTCGCGATAACTGACATCGGGCGCGAGGAAAAGGTCATCGCGTCAGCGCTCGCCCTGGCGGACGAGGATAAAAAAGCGGAGACAGCCGCGCTGATGCGCACGCTTATCTCGCTTTCAAAGCTTCGGCAATTTGAAAACTTAGGGCTTACGCGCGCGTTTGAGTTTCCCGACAGCTCGGCGCGGGCGGCGGGGCCCGTGGCGTTTCAGGGCGTCGCCGGCGCGTGGAGCGAGCACGCGGCGAGGATAATGTTCCCCGGCGACGAATATATCACGCGCGAATATTTTGAGGACGTGTTCGAGGCGGTCAAATCCGGGCAGGCGTCCCTCGGCGTGCTGCCGATCGAAAACTCACGGACGGGCGCTATCGGCGAGGTTTATGACCTGCTGCGGCGGCACGCGTGCTATATTGTCGGGCAGGTGCGGATCGGCGTGGCGCAGTGCCTGCTCGGGGTTCGGGACGCCGGCTTGGCGGACGTGCGCGAGGTGTTTTCCCACGCTGAGGGCTTCGCGCAGTGCAAGCGCTTTTTGAAGGGGCGGGACTGGGAGCTTACGCGAGTCCGTAACACCGCTGTCGCGGCGGAAATGGTGTCCGAGAGAGCTTCCGAGAAATACGCGGCGATCGGCTCGCGCCGCGCGGCGGAGGTGAATAATCTGAAAATTCTCGCGGTGGACATCATGGACGATCCCAAGAACCGCACGCGCTTTATCGCCATCGCCCCGCGCCCGATTTACGACGAAAATTCGGACACCGTGACGGTCACGTTCTCAACGCGGCATCAGTCCGGCGCGCTGTGCTCCGTCCTGCAGCCGTTTCAGCTTTCCGGCATAAATCTAACGCGCATAGAGTCCCGCCCGGCGGCGTCGCCCGATTCTTACCGCTTTTTCGCGGACCTGGACGCGAATATATTGGACTCCCGCGCGCGCGACGCGATAGGCCAGGCCACGGCGCAGGCGGAATATTTCGAGGTGCTCGGCTGCTATAATAGTTATGAAGAGGCGGCGGTATGAAGCCGCCGGGCGAGCGCAATATTATTCTAATAGGAATGCCGGGCAGCGGAAAGACGACGGTCGGACAGCTCATCGCAAATTCACTTGGCCGCGAGTTTTTTGATTCCGACGCCGAGCTCGCGCGGCGGCACGGCGCGCCGTGTGCGGAGCTCATAAACACGCGCGGCGAGGCCGCGTTCCGTGAGCTTGAAACGGCTGTCTTGGCGGGGCTTTTGTCCGGCGTAAGCCGCGTTATCGCGACGGGCGGCGGCGCTGTTTTACACAATTCAGCGCTTCTGCGCCGGAATAGCATCGTTGTATATCTAACGCGCGATATTGACGCGATAGCGGCGGGTTTAACTCCGGGCGAGCGCCCGCTTTCCACGACGGCGGACGATATGCGCCGCCTGTATTCACAGCGCCGCGAGCTATACGAAAGCGCGGCGCATATGACAATTGAAAACAGCGCCGCGCCCGAAACAGCCGCCGCGTTCGCCTGCGAGGAAATCCGCCGCCATCTGAAAGCCCGCGTGCTCATAATAAACGGCCCGAATCTTAATCTGCTCGGCTCGCGCGAGCCGGGAGTTTACGGCGCGGGGACGTATTCAGAGCTTTTAGAGCTGATAAGCTCCGCCGCGAGCGAGCGCGGCATAGCCGTAAGCTTTTTTCAAAGCAACCACGAGGGCGCGATAATAGACGCGATCCAAGATGCGGACGGCGTTTACGACGGTTTAGTGATAAACCCCGGCGCGTATACGCACTACAGCTACGCGATTTACGACGCGCTGCGCGCGATAACCGTACCGGCGGCGGAGGTGCATATATCGGACATAACAAAGCGCGAGCCTTTCCGGCGCGTATCCGTCACGGCTCCGGCCTGTGTCGCTCAAATCTACGGCGAAGGCTTTCCGGGCTATGTACACGCGCTTGATGTGCTGCTGAATATTATTTCGGAGGACGCGGAAAATGACTGAAAAGATAAAGCTTGCCGTGATCGGTTCTCCGGTGGGGCACAGCCTGTCGCCGTTCATTCATCGGCGTTTCGCCGAAACGCTCGGGCTCGATATCGAGTACGAAAAGCGCGAGGTCACGAGCGAAACGCTTGAAGCCTTTATCGCCGAAGCGCGGCGCGGCGGGCTTCGCGGCTTCAACGTCACTATGCCGCTGAAAAAGGCGGTACTGCCGTATCTCGCGGAGCGGGACGATATTTCGCTGGAATGCGGCGCGGTCAATACGGTGGTGTCGAGGGACGGCGGGCTTTCCGGGCACAACACCGACGGGCTCGGTATAATCCGTTCGCTGAAAAGCAAAATCCCGGAGCTGCGCGGACTAAAGGCGCTGATTCTCGGCGGCGGCGGGCTGGCAAATATCGAGTCCGCCGCCCTGCGGCGCGAGGGGGCGTCCGCTTCGCCGGTCGTCCGTGAAAACAGCCTTGCCCACGTGCTGCCGTGGGCGAAAATAGCCCGGCTTGCCGCCGAGTCCGATATAATAATAAACGCCACGCCTCTCGGCATGGCGCGCGGCGCGGACACTGAGGAATTCGCGGAGCTGACTTGGCTCGACGGAGTGCGCCGGGACGCGGTCGTCTTCGACGCCGTATATAAGCCGTCGGACACTCGGCTGCTGCTCGAAGCCCGGCGGCGCGGGATAACGGCGCTCGGCGGGCTCGGTATGCTGGTGTATCAGGCAGAAGAGGCGTTCAGGCTGTTCACCGGCGCGGAGCCACCGCCGTCCGCCGCCGGGGACATAATAGCGGAGCTCGGCTGATTTACCAAAGCTTGCGGGCGGTCTTTACCTGCCTTTCAGCTTACGCAGTCCCTTCATCGTGCCCGCGCCGATTATCGTGCCGACGACGGCGCCCGCCAGCACGTCGGACGGATAATGCACTCCGACGCCGACGCGCGTCAGGGAAATCGCCGACGCGAGGACGTAAGCCGGTATGCCGGTTTTTTTCCCAAACCCCTTGGCGATGGCGTAGGCGGACGCGAACGAGCCCGCCGCGTGCCCGGACGGGAACGAGTAATCGCGCGGTCTCTTGACAAGCGTATCGAGCCACGGCATAGCTTCATACGGCCTTTCGCGGTCTACGATATTTTTCAGCATAAGATTGTTGACGGCGACGCACACGCCGAAACAGGCAAGAAGCTCGGCCCCGCGCCTGCGGTATTTATAGCTCGACAGCATATACGCCGCCGGCAGGAGCCACGCCAGTCCGAGGTCGCCGAGCCGCGTGAGCGCCGTCATCGCGGACTCGATCTTCTCGCCGCGCAGCCGCCGCCGCGCATAGCGTATCGCGTTTTTGTCTAACTTCTGGACGAAAGAAAGAATACTCACAGCTTCAGCTCTTTTCTCAAATCGTCTCGCATACGGAGGGCCTCGGCGCGGGAGGCCTCCGCGAAATCGCGCCCTTCGCCGCCGGAGCGCTTCCAGGCACCTATTATTGAACGGGACGAGCTTACTATCGCGCCGCGCCCGTTTTTATCGAACGCGCCGACAGTGTCCCGCGCCGCGCCGCCCTGCGCGCCGTAGCCGGGGACGAGGAAAAACGTGTGCGGAAGCTTTTCCCTCAGCGCGCGCAGCTCCGCGGGATACGTCGCCCCGACGACTCCGCCGAGCCGGGAATAGCCGTATTCGCCTAAAGCATTCCCGGCAAGCTTTTCGAGAACGGCGCCGACGAGCTCATAGATTTTTTTGCCGCCGCTTTCTAAATCCTGAATTTCACCGGAGGACGGATTCGAGGTTTTTACGAGCGCGAAAACAGCTTTATCATTTTCCTCCGCGGCGCGCAGAAACGGCGAAAGCCCGTCGGAGCCGAGGTAGCTGTTGACGGTCATCGCGTCGAAGGAATATTCGGAAGCGGCGCCGAGATACGCGTCGGCATACGCCGCGGCGGTGGAGCCGATATCCCCGCGCTTGCCGTCGAAAATAACGTACATACCGCGCGTTTTCGCGTACTCCGCCGCGTCGCGCAGGACGCGCATCCCGTCCGTTCCGAGGCGCTCGTAAAACGCCGACTGCGGCTTTACCGCGGGAACGATATCGCAGAGCGCGTCTATGACGCCGCGGTTGAATTCGAGATAAGCCTCAGCCGTGGAGCCTGATGAGGTCAAAATATGCGGCGGTATAAGCTCCAATGCCGGGTCAAGCCCGACGGATGAGGGGTTTTTCAGTTTATCTATCAGTGCTTGCAGTTTGTCAAACGACATTTTTTGTGACCGTACCTTTCTTTGCGCTGTTGCGTATTTCGGCGGTTGCCGGAGCTGCGGACGTATTGTACGCTTTTGCGCGGCGCGTGTCAAGCGCCGCGCGTGTGCGCGCGACGCTTGAGATTTAACGTGCCTGCGGGTACGGGATGCGCGCCGTAGGCGCGCACGCCCGCGCGCAAAATTTGTCGAAAAAACGAAAAAAATGTCTTTACAGGCGCTTCCACCTGTGGTAGAATAATCCCAGCAGCCCAATATTCGACGCTGACAGCCGATGTAACATTTTATATTAAATGTTACATCGGCTTTTTTCGCTTGCCCCGCAACGCTTTTTGCTCTCCGAAATTTGATTTGAACCCGCGCCCAAAGCCACTTCGCACCTCAAAAAGCCTTTGGCTGCAAGGGCTTTTTGAACCATGTAACATTTAATATAAAATGTTACATGCCTTAGCGGCGCTGAACAGCGAAAATTTAAGGACGGAGGAAAAGAAAATGCACGTTATAAAATGCCCGAAAATATCACCACAGGAAAGACCACCGCCGAGCTCGCGCGAAAACTACATTTATATTACATTAAAAATTGGAGGATGAGAAAATGAAACGATTCACCGCTTTATTAACCGCCGCCCTCACCGTGCTGGTGCTTTTAGCAGGATGCACGACAGAAGAAGCTCCGGACACAACTACAACACCTACGGCAACCGCTGCACAGACACACGAACCCGCCGCAACACCGGAGAGCGTCACTGATATGGATTTGACGATTGGGCCCCACACCGGTAAGTACACGGGTACCGTGCTCAATGGTAAACCTGAAGGCTACGGTGTCTATGAATACACGACGGATGACGATGACGACCTTGTACGCACCTATACCGGCGACTGGAAAAATGGGCTGCGAAACGGTCAAGGTAAACTTGTCTATTCGGATGGGGAATGGTATGAAGGCGAGTGGGTTGATGACAAATCCCACGGACAAGGCAAATACGTCCATTCGGACGGGAGCTGGTATGAAGGCGAGTGGGCTAATAACGAGGCCAACGGACGAGGAAGAACTCATTATGCTGACGGATCGGAATATGTTGGCGAGTTTGCTGACGACGCACACCACGGACAAGGCAAGTATGTCAATTCGGACGGGAGCTGGTACGACGGTGAGTGGGCTGATAACAAGTTCAACGGACAAGGGACGTTCCACAGGGCTGACGGCGCGGAATATGTTGGCGAACTTGCTGATGGCGTATTCCACGGGCGAGGTAAACTTGTCGGATCGGATGGAAGCTGGTATGACGGCGAGTGGGTTGACGGTATGATCACCGGGCTGGGAACATTTCATCTCCCTGACGTCGGCGAATATGTTGGAGCGTTTACTGACGGCGTATTTAACGGACAAGGAGTATTCACGGATGCAAGCGGCAACGTCACATCCGGCACGTGGGAAATGGGCGAGTATCTTAGCGGATCCGGCGGGAACGACACGCCGAAAGCGGTGACGCCGTCGAACCCGACGACGACCCCCGCGCCGGTCGCGAAGCCGCTTACCGCAGCGGACTACGACTATACGGGTACAGCGATGGGAGGGGTGCTCATGCGTATACAACCGCCATCGGCTAATATGGCGACCGAAAACACCTCAATTGACGTGTACTGTTCGGTTACTACTGCCTGCGGTGCCACCGTAGAAACATGGAGCGTCATTCACCCTACGGACTTTATTGACAATCAAGCTAAGGAATCGGCGTACGCGTACTGCCGTACCAACTGTGGCTGTACCAACAAGAAAGGATACAAGTCGTGCTCGTGCGGTGGTTCCTTTGTTGACATAACGGTTACGCGTACACCAAAGCGGTAACGACCTCTTATTAACTAGTGCCCTCGGTGCGGAAGCTCGAGCTACGGGGCACGCCCAAACCGGTTAACCCCCGGACACACACCACACGAATTCAAAACCGTGCCAAGAGCGCGGCGAAAGGAAGCAAATAAAATGCCAAAGAACAAAGCAATTCTTGAAGACTACAGAGTCAACATCAACCGTGTCAAAAACTTGATCGACACATTTCACGCGATCCCCAAAAAGCCCGGGCCTGTTAAAGCCACCGACGTCGATATATTGCGCGCCTCCGTCGTCTTTCTGCACGCCGCGTTCGAGTACTACTACAGGCAGGTCGTTATAGACGGAATCATACATCAATTAAAAAATCATAAAACGACTGATCTTGATAGGCTAAAGCTCGCCGTCCCAATCAAAGACCTGTACACCGCGCCCGCCGGCGATTTGTCGGCGGCGCTTGACAACGCGGTCATTGAAGAACTCAAAAAACAGTCCTTCAACAGCTACGGTCAGATAAAAACCCACGCCAAACAAGCGGGACTCGATATCGACAGCTTTACAAAAGGAAAAGAGCTCGACGAAATGATACAGCGCCGTCACGTCATCGTGCACCATGCGGATAACTGCAACGGCGGGGCGAACTCTAAAAACAAGCTGACGGATGATATAGTTGAAAACTGGCTTGCGGCTGTTGATGAATTAGTTGCTCTGATCGAAAAGAATAATATTTGATTAAATAAAAAGGAGTGTCCAAGATGAAACGGAAAATCACAATCGCGCTGACCCTCATTCTCACGCTCGGCCTGCTCGCGGCTACGGCTTGCAGTTCCACCGCCGCGCCCACCGCTACGCCAACCTCGACGCCCCCGCCGACCGAGACCCCGTCCGAACCCGACGCCGAGGATTTTATCACCATAAAAGGCGAACAGTACAGCACAAGTCTCACCGAGCTCGACCTGAATTCATCAGACCTGACCGACGCCGACATTTTACCGCTGCGACAGATGACTAATTTAACCCGGCTTGACCTGAGCACGAACGCGATCACAGACATTATACCGCTTGCGGAGTTATCAAATTTGACGTGGCTGGACGTGGGCGTTAACGAAATCTCTGATATCACCCCACTCGCGGAGCTTACGAATTTGACCGAGTTGTATTTGAACGAGACCGAAACCGACGACATCAGCCCGCTCGCGTCGCTTTCAAACTTGAAGTGGCTGAATTTATCCGACAACCAAATCCGCGATCTCTCCCCGCTCGCGGAGCTGACGAACTTGACGGCGCTGATCTTGTTTAATGTTCAAGCCGACGATATCAGCCCGCTCGCCGGTCTGACTAATTTAACGGAGCTTTACTTATCCGACAACTCCATCACCGATATAACCCCGCTCGCCGGCCTGACTAATTTAACGGTGTTGGAGTTGAGCCGAGACCAAGTGATTAGCCTAATCACGCTCTCCGGACTGACAAATTTGACGTACTTGAATTTAGAAGGCAACCCAATCACCGACTGGTCGCCCGTTGCGCACGTTGAGGATGTAGACGGTCGCCCGTAAGCGTCCCGCAGTACAATTATCGCGATTCCCGCCCGCCTGTGTGCGGCTCATAAACACCTATGAGCGGTTCCCATTTAAGTATAAGCGGCTCACACTCAAAAATAAGGAGCTCCCATTCGAGTATAAGGCTCTCCCACTTGAATATGAGCCGCTCCCATTCAAGTATAAGCGCCGCCCATTAGAGTATAAGCACCTCCCACTAAAATACGAGCGGTTCCCACTTAAATATGAGAAGCCCGTAAAAACAATAAAATCGCTCCCGGATATTCGGGGCAAGGAAAAGAGGATCATATTATGCCGCAAACCGACTACATCCCCACCCGCGACGCCGACTTCGACGGCTGGTATTACAACCTGAAAAACTACGTAGTGGAAAAGACCCAAGGCCCATACCCCTATCAATGGACAAACATCCCACCCGAAAAAGTAACGGAGCTGACAACCTTTTACGACGACTGGCACGCAAAATACAACACAACCCTCGCCGCTCATACGCCTGTAGATACGGAGTACAAAAACGACGCGCGAAAAGCCGCCGTAAAATACATCCGCAATTTCGTAGCGCAGT
>JAISAA010000227.1 GCA_031266955.1 Oscillospiraceae bacterium
GAAACTCTTTCGGCGGAGGTCTTGGCGTTTTCCTACGGCGAAAACCGCGTGCTCGACGGCGTGAGCTTTGAGTTGAGGCCCGGCGCCGTGACGACGCTCATGGGCGCGAACGCCTGCGGAAAGACGACGCTGCTGAATTTGCTGACGAAAAACCTGAAGCCGGATTCCGGGCGCGTTATGCTCGGCGGCGCCGACATTTCGGGTATACGGCTGCGCGACTTCGCGCGGCGCGCGGCCATAGTGCATCAAAAAAACTCCGCGCCGGACGATTTGCCCGTCAAAAAGCTCGTGGCGTACGGGCGCATCCCGCACTCGTCGATGCTGCGCGGCAGGACGGACGGCGACCGCGAGCGCATAGACACGGCGATGGCGTCCACCGGCATAACGGACATTGCGGACAAGCCGATGGGCGCACTCTCCGGCGGCCAGCGCCAGCGCGCGTTCATAGCGATGGCGCTCGCGCAGGACACGCAACTGCTGTTCCTCGACGAGCCGACGACGTTCCTCGACGTGCGCTATCAGGTCGAGACACTGCGCCTGATACGCGAGCTCAACTGCGAGCGCGGCATAACTATCGTCATGGTGCTGCACGATATCAACCAAGCCCTCGCGTACTCCGACGAGGTGATCGGCCTGCGTGACGGCAAAATCATAGCCCAAGGCCCCCCGCGCGACGTCATCGACGGCGATATGATCCGCGAGTTGTACGGCATCCGGCTTGATGTCCAGTCCGACGCGCGGCGAATGTGGGTACTGCCAATATGATTTACGGAAGATGTTTTTTCAGCTTTTTATCAAATGTCAGCACACGCCAACCATGTATGTTCGCATATCCGACGAGCAGACAATCCACAAAATCCAGCGTCGTCTCCGAAAACATTCGGAATCCCACACGCAAAACTTCGCCGTCAGACACGTTGACGTTTTTCATTTCGAGAAATGCCGACAATGTATCCGCGACGACACCGCGTTCGACGCCGTACACCTTTATCAATACGTACACGATCTCGGCGGCGACCTCCGCCGGGAGCAAACAGGCCTCGGAGGCAAGCGCCCGTTCTACAATGTCCGCCATTTCCGCGTTATCCTGTAATATATATCGGATGACCGCATTTGCGTCAAGAACCAACATGCTTTTCCGCAACAGCGCTTTCCCAAGCGGTTTTCTCCAGCTCCGTGAGAGCCGGATTTGCGTATGCACGCAACGCGCCTTTCATACTCAGGCTTTCCCGCCCGGCGGTTTCTGCGGGCAGTGTCAGGATGATCAACTCGACGCGACTGTCGCGCATATGCTCCGGCAACTCGATTATCGGCGCAAGCTGACGGGCGTCAATTATTTTTCGCACAGCTTCCAATTCTTCAAACCTCCGATATGATAATTTTCTGCTTCAAATAATACCATGCGCCGCTACAGGTGTCAAGCACCGGCGGTCGAAATCTGAAATCAGGAGAATCGCACAATGAAAAAACTTGTCAAACCATTATTCATCGCTCTCGGCTTCATATCCCTCGGGCTCGGGACGCTCGGGATATTCCTCCCCATACTGCCAACGACGCCGCTCTATCTGCTGACCGTGTTCTGCTTCGCGCGCGGTTCCACGCGGTTCCACAAGTGGTTTTTATCGACGGGGCTGTATAAGAAGCACCTTGAGGGGTTCGTCAAGACGCGCTCTATGACGATGAAAAAGAAGATTGCCGTCTGTGCGCTTGTCACGGCAATGCTGGCTGTTGGAATGTATTTCTCGACGCCTGTCTACGCGAGGGTCATTATTGCGGCTGTGATGGTGTTCCACTGGTATCTGTTTTTCTTCATAATCAAAACCGCGCCAAAGGGGGCGGCGAAATGATCGAAAAGCGTCTGCTGAGCTTCGCGGAGGGGGCGAGGGGGCATATCGCGGCGGCGGTCGCATTGCAGTGGTTCGGGCTGCTCGCGGGGGCGGCTGTCATAATTGCCGTGTCGCGGCTTATTGGGCAGATTGCGGAGGGGGAGGCTGACGTGAGGGCGCTGGTTGCGGCGCTTGTCGTCGCGGGTTGCGGTGCGCTGCTGCGCGCCGTATGCTCGGCGCTTGCATCCAAGGCGGCGTTCCGCGCGTCGTCGGGCGTCAAGCGGCGCTTCCGCGACGCGGTGTACGCAAAGCTGCTCGCGCTCGGCGGAGCGTATACCGAGACGCTCTCCACCGCCGAAGCGCTTCAAACTGCGACGGAGGGCGTCGACCAGCTAGAAATATACTTCTCTAAATACATACCGCAGTTTTTTTACAGCATACTCGCGCCCGTGACGCTGTTTGCGATATTGGCGCCGCTCGACATTCGGGCGGCCTTAGTGCTGCTCGTCGGAGCTCCGCTCATACCCGCGTTGCTGATGATGATAGGCAAAATGGCGGGAAAGATGATGCGGCGGCAGCTCGGCTCGTATATCTCGCTCGGGGACAGGTTTTTGGAAAATCTACAGGGTATGACGGCGCTGAAGGTGTACGGCGCGGACGCGGCGCGGCAGGAGGATATGGCGCGCGAGGCGGAAGCGTTCAGGCGCTCCACTATGCGGATACTGCGTATGCAGCTCGCTTCTATAATCGTCATGGATATCGTCGCCTTCGGCGGCGCGGCGGCGGGCGTCGCGCTGGCGGCGCTGTCGGTCCCGCGCGGGGGCGGGGTTATAAACGGCGGCGATATTGCGCGCGCGCTGACCGTCGCGCTGCTCTCGGCGGAGTTTTTTATCCCGCTGCGGCAGCTCGGCTCGCTGTTCCACGTGTCCATGAACGGCGTCGCGGCGAGCGAGCGGATGTTCCGCTTGCTGGATATGGAACTGCCGCCGGACGGGATCGGCGCGACGCCGCCGTCCGGCGGGGGCATAAGCCTGCGCGCCGTGAGCTATACGTACCCCGGCGCGGACAGGCCGGCGCTCGACGGCGTCACGCTCGATATTCCGGCAGGCGGGCTCGTGTCCCTCGTCGGCGTGTCGGGCAGCGGAAAGAGCACCGTGGCGGCGCTGCTGTGCGGGGCGCGGCGCGGTTACACGGGCGAGGCGGCGCTCTGCGGCGCGCCGCTGTGCGATATATCGCGCAAACACCTGAACGCCGCCGTGACGCTCGTCCCGCACGACGGCTACGTGTTCTCCGGCACCGTCGCCGAAAATCTGCGCTTGGCCGTACCCGATGCGCCAGACTCCGCGCTCATATCGGCGCTGGAAAAAGCCCGTCTGTGGGACTTTTTTGCCGACGGAGACGGGCTTGATACGCGCCTTGACGAGCGCGGCGCGAATTTATCGGGCGGCCAGCGCCAGCGTCTGTGCCTCGCGCGCGGGCTGCTGCGCGACAGCGAGATATATATTTTCGACGAGGCGGCGTCGAATATAGATACTCAGAGCGAGGCGGCCATAATGGAGGCCGTTCGCGAGCTCGCGGAGACGAAAACCGTGCTTTTGATAACGCACCGCCTCGCGTGTGCCGTGCCGTCGCGCAAAATATACCTACTCGACGGCGGGAGTACAGCGGAGTCCGGCACGCACGATGAGCTCCTCGCCCTCGGCGGCGGCTACGCGCGGCTGTACAACGAACAGCGCGAGCTGGAGAACTACGGAGGCGCAGAGTTATGAGAATAATGGCAAAGCTGATAGCTTTAGTGAAGCCGCTCGCGGGCGTTATGGTTCTCGCCATACTGCTCGGCGTGCTGGGGAACCTGTGCTCTATATTTATCCCCGTGCTCGGGGGCCTCGCGATACTTGAGCGCGCGGGGGCGGGCGCGCCGCTCGGTCTCGCGTTTGGCTCTCTGATCGCCGCCGCCGTCGTGTGCGGCGCGTTGCGCGGAGCGTTCCGTTACGGGGAGCAGACGTGCAACCATTTTATCGCGTTCAAGCTGCTTGCGCTCATACGCGAGCGGGTGTTTGAGGCGCTGCGCCGCCTGTGTCCGGCGAAGCTGGTCGGGCGCGAGCGCGGCAATCTCGTGACTATAATCACGGGAGATATTGAGCTGCTGGAGGTCTTCTACGCGCACACCGTCTCGCCCGTCGCGATAGCGCTTGTCGTGTCTGTTATAATGACGGCGTTCGTCGGGCTCTATCACCCGCTGTACGCGCTGATCGCCGCCGCCGGGTATTTGACGGTCGGCGCAGCGCTGCCCGCGATAGCCTCGCGCGCCGTGAAAGCGGACAACGCGCGGCTGCGGGAGGATGCGGGGAGGTTCTCCTCGTTCTATCTGGACAGCCTGCGCGGAATAGCCGAGCTCCTGCGTTCCGGCGCGGGCGAGCGTCGCCGGGCGCAAATAGGCGGGAAGACCGACGATACGGACGCGATACGTCGCCGCCTGAACTCCCGCGAGGGCGCTCTCGGCGCGCTGTCGGGGCTCGCCGTCACGTGCTTTGCGCTCATAACGCTCACCGCCGCGTTTTTCCTGCGCCGCGCTGGGTATGTGGATACCGCGGGAGCGGTGATACCCGTAGTCGCGGTATACTCGTCGTTTGGGCCCGTGCTCGCGCTGGCTAGCCTCGGCGCCGGCATACAATCGACGCTCGCCGCCGGGGGGCGCGTGCTCGGACTGCTCTCGGAGACGCCGCAGACGAAAGATGTCACGGATGGCGTGACGCCGGAGTTTACGGGCGCGCACAGCGATGGTCTCACGTTTTCATATAAAAATACGGGCTACGCCCGGTCGCCCGTACCGGACGACTTGGTGCTGCGCGATCTTTCAGTTGATATACCCCGTGGCAAGATAACAGGAATCACAGGGCGGAGCGGTTCGGGCAAATCGACGTTCCTGCGCCTGCTCATGCGATTCTGGGACGCGCCGGAGGGCAGCCTGTTCATATCCGACGCGCCCGTATCCGCCATCACGACGGAGCACCTGCGTTGCATAGAATCGTTCGTGACGCAGGACACGGAGCTGTTCCACGATACAATAGAGGCGAACATCAAGCTCGGGCGCCCGGACGCGACGCGCGCCGAGGTCGAGGCGGCGGCGAAAAAGGCCTCGGTACACGCCTTCATATCATCCCTCCCGAACGGCTACGACACGCAAATAGGCGAGCTCGGCGATACGCTGTCCGGCGGAGAGCGCCAGCGCGTCGGCCTCGCGCGCGCGTTCCTGCGCGACTCCCCGCTGCTGCTGCTCGACGAGCCTACGAGCAATTTAGACAGCCTCAACGAGGGCATAATACTCAAAGCCCTGCGCGATTCGGCGGGCGAGCGCACCATAGTGTTGGTATCGCACCGCGCGTCGACGATGGGAATAGCGGACAGGACGTACAGCGTTGAGTAAAGAGAGCTTCGGATGTTAATGTGACGCCTTTGTTTGCGTTGCTGCGCCCTGTATTAAAGCTTGCTTTGAGCAAAAACCAATTCAAAACCACTTGACAACCGCGAGCTTTTGCATTATAGTCTTTTTCAATCAAATGATAATAAAAATTTGAGCCTTGGCCGTAATTAAATAAAAGAAAAATAATTAAGTATTGGAACAGAACGAAAAATGAACGAAGCCCGTGATTTGGCATATTTCAAAAACCTTTGGGAAACACGGCAGGACAGCCCTGTCGGACACTCGCCCGACATCTGGGACGAGCGCGCCAAGGAGTGGATCGGCGCCCTCGACCCGGACGAAAACGGCGGCGGCGCGGAGGACGAAACGCGCGCCAGCAGTATGCTCGCGCGCGTCGGCGTGACGGCTGAGTATCTGCGCTCGCGCGGACTGCTCGGCGAAAACGATTCCGTAGTCGATGTCGGCTGCGGGCCCGGTCTGTTCGTAGCGGAATTCGCGAAAACGGCGAAGCGCGCGGTGGGGATCGACTATTCCTCACGTTTCATCGAATACGGCGTCAGAAACGCCGCGGCGCTCGGCGTAAAAAACACGTCGTTTGAATGCCGCGACTTCTTCGCGCTCGACGTTGACGAGGCGGGGCTTTCGGGCGCTTTCGACCTTGTGTTCACGTCGATAACCCCCGCAGCCTCCGGCAAGGGCTGTCTCGAAAAGCTTATAAAAATGAGCAGGGCATGGTGCTACAACGCTTCCTTTGTCCACGCATCGGACTCTCTCGCCGAGCGCGTCTCGCGCGAGGTGTTCGGGCGGGACTTCCGCCCGCGGTGGGACGGCGGCGGCTTTTACGCGCTTTTCAATCTGCTGTGGCATCTCGGCTATTCCCCGGAGACGTATTATTTCGACGATGTGCGCGACGAGCGCATTATCCCGTCGGAGCGCACCGCCGCGCGCTGCGCCGCCGCCTGCGGCGAATACGGCGAAAACGCCGGCGAGGAAGTGCTGCGGTATTTCAAGACCCTCGGCGCCGAAATAGAGCGCCGAAGCGCATTCCGCTACGGCTCTATCCTTTGGGACGTCCGCGCGAAAGTGACGCGTATAGCAAAGTGAGGCGGGCGACAACAACGGAAGAAGCCTCCCGCCGAAGACTTTACACGCTTATCGTGATAACGCTCGCGGCGCTTGTTCTTGCCGGGATACTCGTATCCTTTACGCTCGGGCGGTATCCGATAAGACCGCATCAGCTTTTGGCGGCGCTCGGCGATAAATCGCGGGAGATACTCTCGGGCATTACAAACGGCGCTGTTTCCGTCTCTAAAAGCGAGCTTGTGACGGAGCAAATGCGCGCGATATTGTTCAACGTGCGTCTGCCCAGAATACTGCTCGCCTGTATGGTCGGCTGCTGTCTTTCGGCGGCGGGCGCGGCTTATCAGGGCGTGTTTCAGAATCCGATGGCCGCGCCGGATATTCTGGGAGCGTCCTCGGGCGCCGCGGCCGGCGCCGCTCTCGCTATACTTATGGAGCTCGGCTCGCGGATGGTGATGGTTTTCGCGTTCGCCGCGAGCCTTATAACGATAGCGCTCGTGATGCTCGTGTCGAGGACCGCCCGCGGGAACAGGCTGTTGCGCATAATACTCGCGGGGATCATGGTCTCCTCCCTGTGCAACGCGCTGACGTCGTTTATAAAGCTCGTCGCCGACCCAAACAATATCCTGCCGGAAATCACCTACTGGATGATGGGCTCTCTCGCGAAAACAAAGCCCGGCGAGGTGCTTTTCGCGCTCGTTCCGATGACGCTCGGCATCGCGCCGCTCCTGCTGCTGCGCTGGCGCATAAATCTCTTAACACTCTCCGACGGCGAGGCGAAGACTATGGGTGTGAACGTCGGCGCGGTGCGCATTACTGTGATAATCTGCTCCACGCTGATAACGGCGGCCTCCGTCTCCGTTTCGGGGCTTATCGGCTGGGTCGGGCTTGTCGTGCCGCACCTTGCGAGAAGGCTTGTCGGGAACAATTACCGGCATCTTCTCCCCGCGAGTATGTTCAGCGGCGCGCTGTTTTTGCTCATCGTGGACAACGTCTCGCGGAATCTGCTGCTGACGGAGATACCGATAGGCATCTTGACGTCCGTTATCGGCGCGCCGTTTTTCATCTGGCTCATCACGAGAAAGAAGGAAACGATATGACGATAAACGTGCGCGAGCTGTCGTTTTCATACGGCCCCAGGCGCGTGCTCGACGGCGTGAGCTTCGACGCCGCGGACGGCGAAATGCTGTGTGTGCTCGGGCCGAACGGAGTCGGGAAAAGCACGCTTTTCAACTGTATGCTCGGGCTCTCCCGCCCCGAGTCCGGCGATATATTCTTTGACGGGCGGCCTATCCGGGAATTCGGCGCACGCGAGCTGGCGAGAAACATCGCGTTTGTGCCGCAGTCACACGCTCCGACGTTCAATTACAGCGTTTTCGATATGGTGCTTATGGGCACGACGGCGCGCGTCGGCGGCGTTTCGTCGCCAGGGGAGAGCGAGGTAGCCTCCGCCGAGGACGCGATGGAACGCGTCGGCATTTCTCATTTACGCGCGCGCGGGTATATGCAGATCTCCGGCGGCGAACGGCAGCTCGCGCTTATAGCTCGCGCTCTCGCGCAGCAGGCGTCCGTCATAATTATGGACGAGCCTACGGCGAATCTCGACTACGGCAACCAGCTTCGCGTGCTTATGCGCGTAAAGGAGCTTTCGCGCGAGGGTTTTACGATAATACAAAGCACGCACAATCCGGAACACGCGTTCCTGTTCGCAAGCCGCGTGCTCGCCTTGATCGGCGGGCGCTCCGCCGCGCTCGGCGACCCGCGCGAGGTCGTCACGGAGGAGCTCATCGAAAGTCTTTACAACGTCAAGGTAAAGCTCAGCACGGACGAAAACGGCTCCGTGCGCTGCCAGCCGCTGCTGTAGCGCGATCACCCGCCCCGCGAAAAGCCGCGGATAAATTTCTTCGTCAATACTCGGCTCCGGCCGTTTATTGGAATAATAAAAAACCAAAAGGAGATCAAAATGAAAAAGCTGCTCGCACTCATTCTCGCACTCGCATTATCCTTAGGCATTCTCGCGTCCTGCGCGGGAAATTCGCCGTCTGAGACCCCGCCCCCCCTGCCGTCCGAGGACATAGCCTTGCCGGACGAACCCTCGACCGAGCCTGACGAATCCGAACCCTTATTTTTCACAGACTCCGCCGGACGCACAGTAGAGCTTCCGGCAAACATCACGAGCATCTCCCCGTCCGGCGCGCTGGCACAGATGTTCTTGATAGCGATCGCGCCCGACTATCTCGTCACCATAGCGTCCGAATATTCTGAGGAGGACGCGAAATACATCCCGGGCGAAGTCGTCGGACTGCCCGTAGTGGGTCAATTCTACGGGTCTGACGATTTGAACTTCGAGTCAATCGCCGCAATAGGCCCGGAGCTTGTCATCGACGTCGGCGAGCCGAAAAACACCATCGTCGAGGACATGGACTCCATCACGGCCAATCTCGCCATCCCGTCTGTCCACATCACGGCGACGCTTGACAGCACGCCTGACGCGTTCCGCACGCTCGGAGCTATCCTCGGCCGCGAGGAGCGCGGCGAAGAGCTCGCGCAGTTCTGCGAAAAGATACTTGCCCAGACTGACGAGATAATGGCGCAGATCGGCGATAACAAGGTCTCGGCGCTGTATCTGCTCGGCGACGCCGGCCTGAACGTGCTCGCCAAGACAAGCTTCCATTCCGAGGTGCTCGACAAGCTGACCGATAACCTCGCCGTCGTGGACGAGCCCAGTTCCCGCGGCAGCGGCAACGAGACGGACTTAGAGCAAATCTCGCTCTGGAATCCCCAAGTCATACTCTTCGCCCCCGGCAGCGTGTACGCCGACGTCGCCTCAGACCCGACATGGAGTCAGCTTGACGCTATCAAGAACAGGCAATACTACGAAGTCCCGCAGGGCCCGTACAACTGGATGGGCACCCCGCCGTCGATAAACCGCTATCTCGGTATGATCTGGCTGACACAGATACTCTATCCCGTCGAGGCGCAGTTCGGCGTCTTTGAAGAGGTTCAGGAGTATTACAAGCTGTTCTACGGCTACGACCTGACAAACGAAGAATTTGAGTCGCTGTCCGGGCTCGTATCCATTCATCCGATACTTGATGATATTAACGACGCTGCAACCCCGGCAGATCTGGCAGCCTAAGACGCCGAGCTTATGAAAATGATTACCGTGGCGGGGCCGCCGTCGTCAGGGAAAACCTCCGTCATCCTGCG
Organism: Oscillospiraceae bacterium; assembly: GCA_031266955.1. Classification (GTDB taxonomy): domain Bacteria; phylum Bacillota; class Clostridia; order Oscillospirales; family Oscillospiraceae; genus JAIRRO01. The sequence goes on from JAISAA010000227.1 coordinate 9,541, forward strand.
CCTCGCCGAAAACTTAAAGCTCCGAGTCGGCGTCGTAAAATTCGACTGCCTTACGTCCTTTGACCGCGAGCGGTACGAGGACGCGGGCATCGCCGTACAGGTCGGCCTTTCGGGCAAATTCTGCCCGGATCACTTCTTTGTGAACAACATAGAGGGCGGGGTCGTCTGGGGCCTGCGGCGCGGGTTTGACGTGCTCATCACAGAAAGCGCCGGACTTTGCAACCGCTGCTCCCCGCACATCACGGGGATAACCGCCGTTTGCGTTGTGGACGCCCTTTCGGGCGTCCACAACCCGCGCAAGATCGGCCCTATGCTGAAATTCGCCGACGTCGTCGTCATTACAAAGGGCGACATCGTCTCTCAGGCGGAGCGCGAGGTGTTTTCCTGGAGCGTGCGGCAGGCGAACGCGGCGGCGCAGATACTTTCCGTGAACGGCATCACGGGGCAGGGCGCGTTTATGCTCTCAAAAAAAGTCGCGGAGGCGCGCGAGATCACGTCTATCGCCGATTCAAGGCTGCGTTTTACGACCCCGGCGGCCGCCTGCTCTTACTGCACGGGCGAAACGCGCATCGGCGAGTATTATCAAATGGGTATGATGCGGAAAATGGAGTACGAGGCTTGACACGCACAACAACGGATTTTTCCGAAATGATCGAAGAATGGACGCTTCGCCGCCTTACGGAGGAATACCCGATAGCGCGCGATTTTTTTCAAAACCTGAACATCCCGCCGCTTGAAGACGGGCTCCCCCTCGCCGAAGCTCTGCTCGGCGCGTCAGACGACTGGCTGCTCGAATTCGGCCTCACGCGGGACGAGCTTCCCGGCCAACTCGCCGAGTTTTTACGCAATATGACGGCGACGGAGGCCGAGCGCCCCGTTAAATCCCTCACGATCTTGGGCGGATACGACAAGCTCGGCATCCCGGAGAACGCGGAGCTCACTGTCGAAGCCGGAACTGTTATCAGCATCGTCGGGCCGACGGGCTCGGGGAAAAGCCGTCTGCTCGGCGACATCGAATGTCTCGCGCAGGGCGACACGCCCACCGGACGCCGCATTTTAATAGACGGCGCGGCTGTGGACGAGGACGAGCGCTTCCGGCTTGAGGGCAAAATCGTCGCCCAGCTGTCGCAGAATATGAACTTTGTGATGGATCTGACCGTCGGAGAATTTCTTGAAATGCACGCGCGAAGCCGCGCCGTCGGAGCGTCAAAGTCAGGCGGCGCCGCCGGCGGGCTCATCGAAACCTGTTTCGAGTGCGCCAATTCCCTCGCCGGCGAGAAATTTACGCTCGAAACAAAGGTGACGCAGCTCTCGGGCGGTCAGTCGCGCGCGCTGATGATCGCGGACTGCGCGTATATGAGCCGCTCCGCCATCGTGCTCATCGACGAGATCGAAAACGCCGGCGTAGACCGCCGCGAAGCTATCTCGCTTCTCGCCCGCGCCGAAAAAATCGTGCTCATATCGACGCACGACCCGCTGCTTGCCCTCGGCGCCGACAA
>JAISAA010000262.1 GCA_031266955.1 Oscillospiraceae bacterium
TCAATAGCAGAAAACCGCTGTTTATCTCAGAGAACGGTCACAAGCCGGATTGAATCTGATATAGAGCCAGCCGAGAAAGGGGGAACACTCTTTTTTGGCTGGTTTTTTGCTAAAAAGTCAGTCGATAAAGAAGGTTGCGCGCCATGGATGAGAACACGATATTTATCAGCAGCCACGTCAAGCTGCCCGCAAACACGACCTCGCAGAAGGTATACGAGTTTCTCGCGGTCGCGGTGGAGGTGAATATACATACGGGCGTGATCATGAAGACCGATCTCTCGCTTATTACAACGCTGAGCAAGGACTTTATATCCCGCGTCGTCTGCGGCTACAACATGAACGACGGCGCCGGCGGACTCATCGAGTCGCTCGAACAGCACTATCACGGCTTCGCGAAAAGGGCGATCCAAACCGCGTTCGGTCTTATTTTTAAGGAGTACGAGGGCATTCTGACGAAAAACGATTCAAACCATAAAGCATAAAGCACCCTGTAAAATATCGCCGTTTTGAGCGGGGGTTGCCCACAAGGCAACGACAGACCCGCTCCGGAGCCGGCAGACAAAATGACCCGTTCGCGGACATTTTGCCTGCCGGTATTTTTTTGTTTGGAGGAAACAAGTAATGCGGAAAATTCATGCGCAAGAACCAAGAAACCCTGTGATCGCCGTGGACGGATATCCCGGCAGCGGCTCGGAGGAGGCGGCGCGGGCGCTCGCTGAGCGCTTGGGGCTGCCGTGCTACGGGCGGGACGAGCAGCTTGATGAGGCGTCGAGACTGAGCGGCATCGAAAGGCGCGTACTGGATAAATACGCGGAGCGGAATATGTATGCGGCGTATGACCTCGCAGCAGAGGACTGCGATAAGCTCCGTCTGCCGTCCGCCATACGACTGGTTCGGGCGAAGCTGCTGGCTATCGTCAGTCTGGCGCGCGGCGGTCCGTGTGTGTTTGCCGGCGGGCACGCCTCCGTCGCGTTGCCGCCGGAGTACGGCGCGGTGCGGATATTTGTCTGCGCCGACGGCGCCGGGCGCGCAAAGACTCTGGGCAGCACGGAGCGCGAGCTCGCGCGGGCCGACAAAAGGCTCCAGTCGTACTACAGACAGTTCAACAGGGCGTGGGGCGCGCCGCCGTTTTACGATCTGGATGCGGACGCCGCATACCTCGGCGGCGAGGACGCAATGGCGCGGATAGCGGAGCTTTTTACGAAAGAGGCGAAAGAGGCAGGAGCGTCTTGACCGCTTCGCATTATCTGGGCGCGGGGATCGTGCTGCTGCTAACGGCGGCGCTCGGCGTAAGCTCCGGGCGCCGTGTGAAATCCGCCGGCGACTTCATCAGCGGCGGGCGGCGCGCCGGGGCGGGTATCGTGGCGGGCTCCGTACTCGGCTCGCTCGTCGGCGGGGCGTCAACCATCGGCACGGCGCAGCTCGCTTTTACCTCGGGCTTTTCGGCGTGGTGGTTCACACTGGGCGGCGGTCTTGGCTGCCTGATGATGGCGTGCTTTTTTGCCGGTCCGTTGCACAGGCGCGGCGCGAGTACCCTGCCTCAGATCATTGCCGGGGAATACGGACGCGCCGCCGCGACTGCCGCCGCGTTCGCGACGTCGATCGGTAATTTTCTGACGATCGCCGCGCAAACGCTTGCGGGAGCGGCGCTCATAACGTCTGTCAGCGGTATCCCGCCGCTGCCCGCCGTCATAATTATTTCGGTGCTGATGCTCGTCTATGTCGTCTTCGGCGGCGCGTGGGGCGCGGGACTCGTCGGGCTCGGCAAGACGGCTCTGATTTACGTTGGCGTGGGAGCGTGCGGACTGATAGCGCTTTCCCTCGCCGGCGGACCTGCGGGACTGTCGGGAGCGTTGCCGCGGGAGCAGTTTTTCAATCTGTTCGCGGGCGGCGTATCGGCCAACATAGGCGGGGGGCTGTCGCTGATACTGGGCGTACTCACGACGCAGTCGTATATTCAAGCGGTCATATCGGCGCGGAGCGTGAAGCAATCACGCGCGGGAATGTTTATATGCGCGGCGGCGGCACCGATGATCGGTCTTATGAGTATTTTTATAGGTATGTACATGAGGTTGAATTATCCGGACGCTCCCTCGGCGGCGGCGCTTCCGCTGTTCATCACCGAAACGCTGCCGCCCGTCGCGGCGGGGGCCGTCCTCGCCGCGCTGCTTATAGCCCTGACGGGCACGGGCGCGGGCATATCCTTGGGGCTAAGCTCCGTTCTCACGGTCGATCTGTATAAGGTCTATATCAATCCGAAAGCGGACGACCGCCGTATGCTGACGGTGAGCCGGCTTGTCATCGCGCTCATTCTCGCACTTGCCGCGGTGCTGACCTCGTGCGGCCTCGGTGCCGCGGTGCTGAACTGGAGCTACCTGGCGATGGGTCTGCGCGGCGCCGTCGGGTTTCTGCCGCTGTGCGCCGCGCTGTTCCTCCGCGGGAGCGTCCCGCCGCGTTATGTCACAGCGTCCGTGCTGTCGGCGCCCTGCGCCATGATAGCGGGAAACGCCCTGCTGCCGTCGTCCGTTGACCCGCTGTTCGCAGGCGTCCTGTGCTCGCTGGGCATAATGCTCGCGGGCTTGCTCGCGGGGAGGGCGCCGCCGCACATATGATCGCATGAAAAAATTTATTAAATTTTTTGAAATTTGCTATTGACAAGTAAAATACGATAGTTTATTATCATCGAAGAACAAGGGCGTTCGTCGAACGGAGAGATTATTTCTCCGCGATGAGCGCCCTTTTTCACGCACAACGGCGTGCGTTTCGCCCCAAAAGCTTTCCGGAGAGCTATAAGGGGCGGAGCGCGCGCCGTTTTGTTATATTATTATTAAGGGGATACGGAAATGGAAGACTTCACAAGCATGATCTTTGGCGGAACGGGCGTATGGTTCCTGATGGGCGCCGTCCTCGTGTTCTTTATGCAGGGAGGGTTCGCGATACTCGAATCGGGGCTCGCCCGCGCTAAAAACACGGGAAACATCCTGATGAAGAATCTGATGGACTTCTGCATCGGCACGGTCGCGTTCATCTTTCTGGGCGCGGGGCTGCTGCTCGGGGAGGACGCATTTATGGGGCTCATCGGAAAGCCCACCTTGGGCATCATCACCGATTGGGCGAATTACGATTGGTCCGGCTTCTTCTTCAACCTCGTCTTCTGCGCCACGGCGGCGACCATCGTCTCCGGCGCAATGGCGGAGCGCACGAAATTCGCATCATACTGCGTGTACTCGGCGATCATCTCGCTTGTCGTCTATCCGATAGAGGCCCACTGGGTCTGGGGGCCGGACGGTTGGCTGACGGCCAAGGGGTACATCGACTTCGCGGGCTCGTCCGTCATACATATGGTGGGCGGCGTGACTTCTCTGATCGGCGCCGCTATACTCGGCCCGCGCCTCGGCAAATACCGCGTTGACCCCAAGACGGGCAAGAAGGTGGCGCAGGCCATCCCGGGGCACTCTATCATTATGGCGGCGCTCGGTTGCTTCCTGCTGTGGTTCTGCTGGTACGGGTTCAACGGCGCGGCGGCGTCCGACAACGCCAACCTCGCCGCCATACTCGCCAACACGACTATCGCCCCGGCGCTCGGCTCCATCGGAGCTATGGCGTACACTTGGATCAAAAACGGCAAGCCGGACGTCTCTATGACGCTCAACGGCTCGCTGGCCGGGCTTGTCGCCATCACCGCCCCGTGCTCGTCCGTGGACGCGCTGGGCGCGATGATTATAGGGCTTGTCGGCGGTGTGCTCGTTGTCGTCGCGGTGGAGGTCATAGACAACGTGTTCCACATTGACGACCCTGTCGGCGCTATCGCCGTCCACGGAGTGAACGGCATATGGGGCACGCTCGCCGTCGGGCTGTTCGCCACGGACACGATCCCCGGCGGTATTGCCGGCGTCACGGGCGAGGCCGCGAAGGGGCTGTTTTACGGCGGCGGCTTCGGACAGCTTGGCATCCAAGCGACGGGCGTCGTCTCGATCCTCGCGTGGACGATAGTGACGATGACTATAGCGTTCCTCGTCATAAAGAAGACGATAGGCCTGCGCGTCACGGCGGAGGAGGAGATATTGGGGCTGGACATCACGGAGCACGGCCTGCCGTCGGCCTACGCGGGCTTCACGTTCGCGCCGGAGGC
>JAISAA010000267.1 GCA_031266955.1 Oscillospiraceae bacterium
TTGACCGACGCGTAATCGCTCGGGCTCTTGTACTCGAAGATGTTGTGCCCTCTGAAAATGCGTCCGGTGTCGGTGTCTACAATCAAATCAGGGCGTTTTTTGACTATTACGACGTCTATTCGCAGCGGTTCTTTTGCCAATTGGAACTCGTCCTTGAACTCTAACCCGTCGCTGTATTTGATGTAGGTTTCCCGCAGGCCCTCGGCGAAGCCGGGGTGCCAGCTTATCGGTTCGATGTCCATGTGCTCACCGCCTCTGTGGGGATATTATATACATCCTTGCGGCGGTTTGCAAGTATTGATTCTTGCGCTGCTGTGCGCGCGCTCCGTTCCCTCGTCCTGTAGGGGCGACCGTCCTCGGTCGCCCGATTCCTTGCGGCGTACCGTATTGTTTCGCCTGCGCGGCGGGCGCCCCATTTCTTTGCCGAAAGAAATGGGGGAAAGAACGGCAAAAGGGGGTCTCCCCCTGTTGAAACCCCCAAATCGCGGGGGCTTACGGGGGCTGTTTGCAGCCGGTAGGCGCGGCGCTGGCATTTACGGGCGATATCGGGGCATATTGCTGTAGCGCTCTGTGTCAATACGCGAATCGGCGCATTTCGCTGCCGCCCTGCTGTGCATACGGGATGTACGGTTGCCCCCGGCGCGCCCGCGGCGCGTGCCACGTGCGCGCACGCACGTTAAATCACACGTACGCGCGCTCCGCGCGCGGCGCATTTACAATTTCGCCAAAAACCCTTTACACGCGCCGCCGAACGTGGTATCATATAGAAGGTTTCGACCGCTATCAACATCTTTCTCGCGACTGCCCGCCCGCGCGTTTTTTGCCCGTCAACCCATGTAACATTTTCACTAAAATGTTACATGGGTTGTTTTTCTTTTCTCCCGCAAGCCTTTTCGGCTGCGCAGCTTGTCCCGCACGCGTCCGGCGGCGCCTTTTTGCCTTTGAAAAAGCTCCTGCTTGCAGGCGCTTTTGGGGTCATGTAACATTTTAGTGAAAATGTTACATGGCCGAAAGGCGGATAACGATGAAAAAGCACTTGCAAATACACGGATTTTTACGCCAGGTTCTGTCCTTGGCGCTCGCGGCGGCGCTCACGCTCGGGCTTGCGCCCGCGTTCACTCCGGGCTCTCTGCCGGGGCTGCTGCCGCCGATAGCTGCGCTCGCGGATGGAGCGCCGGAAGCGGAGTCCGAGCTTCCGCGCACGATTTTCGCCAACATCGGCCCCGGCGGCTTCAACTCGGCCAACACGTCGCGCGGTCTGCTCGACCCGAACAAGACGATGTTCATCAACGGCACAAGAGGCGACGCCGGCATACTCACCGCGGACGGAGCTGTTGCGTTGACGACAACCACCGGCAGCAACGCTGCGGGCGCGGGAAGCGCCTTCCTCTCACGCCGCATATACTCCGAGACCGGCTTCTCCGCGCGCTTTGAGATGCGCTTGGGGCCGAGGGGCAGTGACGCTTCCGATGGCTTTGCCTTCGTCGTCGCGAAGAATACGAACAAGATCGGCGGCACGGCGAACAGCATAGGTTACGCGGGCATTCCGGACAGCTTTGCCTTTATCTACGATACTTTTTATAACTCGGTAAAAGGCCAAGCCAACAACTCGGCCTATGTGCCGCAGGTGCAAAAGGCGCAAAACGGCGACTACATTCTCGCCACGGCGGAAAATCTCAATGCTCCCGGCTCATACGGCTCGGTTCTGGCCTTCCCGGGCGAGGGGCTCGGCGGCGCGGCGAACTACTCCGTGTTTGGCTGGGTGGACTACGACAGCAAGAATCGGACCATGGCGCTCTATCTCAGTCTTGCACCAGAAGAGGGAAAGGAACTAACGAAGCCGAAGAATCCCATCAGCGAGTTCACCGGCATCGACATTGAGGCGGTGCTCGGCAACCAGTATTTCATCGGCTTCACCGCCGCGAACGGCAGACAGCAGCATATTTTGAAGCAGTTCTACGTCTTCAACGAAAACGCGCCGAAGGTGGACTTCAACGGCAACGGCGTCGGAATGAATATGTCAGACGGCGAAGGCGGCGGCGAGGATACGGGGATCATTGAGGATTACACGCCGCCGTCCGCGCCCGTTGTCACGCAGAGTAGCAGCGGTATGACCGACGCGCTTATGGTCTTTACCGTCGGCGGCTCGGACGACGAGAACGGCGTGCGCAAGTACCAATATCAGACCGGAAGCGAAACGGTGTGGCACGATTACACGGACGCGGGCGGAAACGAGCTCGTCCTCGACAGCTCGCGGCTGATAACGACGGCGATCATTCCGGGCGGCAGCGCTGAGGTGCGCGCCCGCGCGCTGGATCACGGGGGCAATATATCCTCAGAGACGTCGGCGACGCTGAAATACAACATCGCCCCGGGGCCGACGATGACCGCCCCGGCGGATAAGGCGGCGGGCGTTTTCCCGGCGAACACGCCCGAGCTTATCATATCCTTCAAGAGCAAAATCAATATCGCAACCGTTGGGACTGTGACGGTCAAGGACACAAATAACAATACCGCCGCATTCGCGACCGGCCCGATCATAGCGGACGACGCACGCTGGGACGCCTCGCAGAGCAAGCTGACGCTGCCGTTCGCGCTGGGCGACACAGGCTTGGGCTACGGCAAGAGCTACATCGTGACTGTCAGCGGCTTTGTGAACACGTCAAACATCAGTATGGGCGACAATGACGAACCGGCGACGGTGACCTACACCTTCTCCACCATCGGGCGCGAGGCTACGCCGAACGCCGCCATCGACTTTACGAACGAGCGCCTGACGGGGCTTACAAGCAATGTCGTATACAAAATAAACGGCGCGGAATACACGGCGTCGGGCGGCGTGGTCCCGATACAGGCCTCCTGGCTCGGCACGGCGGTGCGCATCGTAAAGCCCGGCACTGCGGCGACCGTTGACAGCGCCGCGCAGGAGCTTGAGATACCCGCGCGCCGGAACGCGCCGGCAGACCTTGGCAGCGGGCTGAACCGAAGCCGCATCACGGGTACGACGGCAGATATGGAATACGCGGCGAGCGCGGGCGCGGCCTCGTGGACAAGCTGCACCGCTTCCGCTACGGAGGTTGACGAGGGCACGTATTATGTGCGGTACAAGGTCAGCGCCTCCGAGTTCAAGAGCGAAACGACAACGGTGGAGGTTCAGGCGACGACATACACGCTGAACGCCGCCGCGCCGGTCTTCACGGCAATATCCGACGGAGATACGCAACCGGAGGGGAAAAATCTCACAATCACAAGCAGCGGAAACTCAGACGCGACGATTTCCGGCGTCACCTCGTCGAGCGCCGATTTTACGGTTATCACGGGGGATGGAACTGTCTCTGCGGGCGGCGCGAATACGTCATATAAAGTACAACCCGTGAATCTCAAAGTCGGCACCCACACCGCGACAATTACGGTCAAGTACAACGGCGACAAGACGGCGACGGTGCAGGTGAGCATCACCGTGCGCGAGAAAAAGCCCGCCATCGCCATAGACTATGTGAACGAACAGCTCACAGGCTTAACGCCGGGCGACACCTACACGGTGAACGGAAACAGCCTGACGGCGTCCACAGGCAAGCTGAACATCGAAAACGCGTGGCTGGGCACGACGCTCACAATCGTCAAAACGAACGCGAACACCGCGCTCAACAGCGAGGCGCAGTCTCTGTATGTAGCCCCGCGCTCCGATCCGCCGCAGGGCGTCACGGCGACAAATGAAACCTATGCAGGCGAAAAAGACGGCAAGCTCACAGACGTCACGGCGGCTATGGAATACCGCCGCAACGGCGCCGCTGTGTGGACGCCCGGCACGGGCGATACTATCACAAACCTCGCGCCTGGCGAATATCAGGTGCGGTACACTGCCGGCGCTGGCGCGAGCTTCCACAGCCGCGCGGTACAGCTCACCGTGGAGGCGAGCCGAAAATATAAGCTCACCGCGACGGTCAGCGCCGACCCGGGCGGCGAGCTTGGAAAAGTCAACACAAGCTATCTGCTCGTGACGCTCACGCACGATAACTCTGCCAACAACGCAGTCCCAATAGCAGGCCTCGCGGAGGCATCGTCGAGTACAACGCCCGGCGCGTGGGTCTCCGGCGCGGCGGCCGTCGGCGTCGTCACCGACAACGGCGACGCGGACGACAAGACGTGGCGCGTGAACATCAACCCCACGGAAAACAACGCGCAAGCGACGCTGACGCTGACCGAGTGGACGGCGCAGAACGGCAACACGTATACTGTGACAAATATAGAACCTGCGAGCGTCACGGTGTACAAATCCATCCCGGAGCTCACGCCGGCGGCGCAAGTGAACTATGCCGACGAGACGCTGACAAATCTCACAGGAACCGACCACTACACGATAAACGGAGCGGACCGGCAGGCGGCGGGCGGAATTATCCCGATATCTGATTTCATAGAGATAGCGTCCGGCGCTTCCGACGCGTCCAAAACGACGCTCCGGATCATAAAAACAGGCGGGACGGCGACCGCCGACAGCGCGGCGCAGACAATAGAGATACCGAAGCGCCGCCCCGCGCCGCCGATAACGCCCGTGCCGCCGCAGGCGGCCAACGGCAAAGCCTCGATAACCGGCGTGGACACAACAATGCAATACCAATCCGGTGACGCGGGCTGGACTGATGTGACAAGCACTTCGATAACGGGTCTCGGATCCGGCGTGTACCATGTGCGCTACACAGCTACATCCGCCGCGTTCCACAGCAGAATGGCGGAGGCCGTATTCCACAACTACGGCGCCATCGACTTTGGCGACGTGTACGAGGGCTACAGCCTGAACGGCACTCCCGGCATTCCCGCGAAAACAGTCACGAACACGGGCGGCGGAATAGTGGACAGCGCAGAGCTGACGGGCGCAAAAGCAGCCTCGTTCACATTGAATCCCAACACCGGGAGCAGCGCCACACGGCAAGTGCGGCCCGCCGCAAATCTGCCCGCCGATGATTACGAAGCCGTCGCGCAGTTCAAGGACGCCTCAAGCGTCGCGCTGGACAAGTTCGACCTGTATTTCGGCGTACATAAAAAAGCGAATATACTATCCGTTACGCCGCATACAAACGACACAACAAAACTGACGGACAGCATAACCGTGGTATTTGAGCACCCGATCGACCTCGCTTACGGCGATATTTCCGTCGCCGGCGGCGCGGTGAAATCCGGCGCCGGCTTTACGGACAGCGGAAGCGGCCCGCGAACAGAGTACACCCTCGCCGTGACGCCGCAGATGAGCGCCGCGGACGGCGCGGCGATCCGCGTGCAGGTGAATCTGGACGACGCGAATCTGCGCGACGCTTACGCCTATCAGCTCTCACAGCCGGACGGCAGGGCAATGGCGTCAAGCGACGGCGCCAAAGTCTCGATCCCCCGAGCGATAGAAAGCGCGGAGGCGTTCACGCCGGTGTCCGGCTACTCCACGGGATACGTGCAGTTCACGCTCAACCGCGAAAAATACCCCATAGACACCGACGCCATCGAGGAGGTCATAAAGGGACAGTCCCCCGGCTACGTCTACTCCGGTAACGTGCTGCTCAAGGTAGGCGACACGACGGTGACGCCCACGTATATATTCCGCGTGGACAACGACATGGGCTATACGTTCCGCGTGCTCATAGAGCCGACAGTGAGCGGAGCTGACGGAACCGTGAAGCTCTCCGTCCCCGGCTTCGGCATCACGGAGCCGTTCACCGTTAAGGGTGGCGTCACAAAGGCGGACGCGACGTTTACCGGCAACGCCTACGTCCTCAGCGCGCACGGCGGCAACTACCCGACCGACGTTGACGACGCGCACCAGATACTTCACCCCATCGACGCCGCGCCCGACGCCCAAACGCCCGTCTACGCCGCGCCGGCCTTAGAGCTGCGCGTGAACCGTGAACACGGCGATGGCTGGACGATCAGCGAGTTTTACCTCGGCGGCGAGCCGTATGCCGGATACACGATATCGGGCGGCGGGGAGCTCGATCAGATATTTGACGGCGTCACCAACAGCCAGAGCTACCCCAAGCTTACAAATTACCTGAAAATCACGCTGCCCGAGGGCTGGACGCGTGACGACGGCACATACGCGATCCGCGCGGTTTTGACAAAAGCCGACGAGCATATCCTGCTGCTCGCCAAGGTGACGGTCACGGGCATCACGCCGACATACGCGCTGACCGTCACAGGCGGCTCGGGCGGCGGCAGATATCCGGCGGGCGCGGCAGTCCCGATAGCGGGGGAGACCCCGGCGCCGATCAAAGCCTTTCTCGGCTGGGCGCAGGCCGCGCAGTCCGGAGCTGCGGGATATATCGCCAAGCTCCCGTCCGGCCTCAGCGGCACGGTAATAATGCCGGCCGGCGACGCGGCGCTGACGGCGAGCTACGCGGACAGGGGCGCCGCGCCAAGCGCCTCCGTAAGCTACGCAAGCGAGACGCTTGCGCTCTCAGACGGCGATTACAGCTTTAACGCGGGCAGCCCCGTAACGGTCACGGGCGGGGCGTATCCGATAGACGAGGCGTGGTTCGGCGCGACGCTTACGGTGCGGAGCGTCAAGTATGTTGAGTTCGGCGGCGGCGGTGCCCGGGTGCGCGTTGACAGCGTGCCGAGCTATGTGGATATACCGGCGCGCACGGCGCAAATACCGGACGCGGTGGGCGTACCGGAGACGTTCTATGGCTTCAGCGACGGCAGGCTGACGTATGTCAACAGCGCTATGGAATACGACGACGGCCACTACATCTGGGAGGGCATAACCGGCGCCGCCGTCGAAAACCTCGCGCCCGGCACATATTACGTGCGGTACAAGGCGACGGCCTCCGCGTTCGCGAGCGCAAGCCAAATCGTTGAGATAGAGCCGGGCGAGCCGCCCGTGTGGGCGATAGAGCTCGACAAGAGCGCCACCTTCAGCTTCCCCGAAAAAGCCTACGGCTACGGCCCCGTAACGCCGCTGACGGTCAAGATAACAAACGCCGGCAACCAGCCGACGGGCGCTTTGACTGTAAACCTGTCGGGCTCAGACTTCACGCTGGCAGCCCCAGACCCTACTACCAGTATAAGCCTTCCCGGCATACCCCGTTACGGCGCGGCGACCTTCACCGTGGCGCCCGTTGACGGCCTTGCTGTTGACTCCGGACCGCACACCGCAAAGGTGACGGTGAGCAGCGATACTACTCTCGCACTTGCGGCAACATATGACACGACGTTCGAGCAAAAATCGTTTGATGTGAATTTCGAGGTAAAAGCGGCGACGATTACGGGCTTCATCGTCACCCCCGCAAGTGTCCTCGCGGGCAAAGCAACTGAGACGATGGACACGGGATATGAAAACGCGACGAATGTCGCCGGCACACTGAACTCCGCAATAACGGTAAAGGGCGTGTACGCGGGCGGCACGGTTGTGATTCCGGTATCATTGTGGGCGGAAAGCACAACAAAGCCGTATAGTACGTCAGAGCCAGGGGAATACCCGTTTGAGGCTACGCTCGACGCGAGCGCGATAACGCCAAATCCAAACAACTATAGCATCTCGGGCAGTTTGAGCAAGCCCGCCGTAATTGTCCGCGTAAACGATATTATTCACGGCGTGACGCTCGACGCATCAAGCCACGCATTCCCCGAAGCGCAGTACGGATATACACCGGCGTCAAAAACCATCAATATCACGAACATCGGAGTAGAAGCGACGGAAGATCTCGTTGTCGCGGTGAGCGGAGATACAGAGGCGTTCTCCGTTCCCGGCACAGTTGGCAGTATAGCTGTAGGCGGCTCGGGTGAGCTTACGGTAAACACAGCCGCAAATCTTTTCCCCGGCACGTATGGCGTTACAATAACCGTCGAGCATAACAGTTCGACCAACATCGACCTTGTGTCCAAGACCTATGACCTCAGCTTCACGGTGACGCCCGCCGAGATCACGGGCTTTGAGTCCATAGATGATATCCCCGCGGGAGTCTCCGGTTACGGTGCGGTCGAGTCCACGGAAATACAGGCAGAGCTGCCGGACACAGTCACGGCATACGCGACCTACGGCCAAACCTTAGAGGGGCTATCCGTCACGTGGGCCGACACCGACGGCTACGACCCCGGCGTCCCCGGTGGATATACGTTCACAGGCACGATAGCGCCGCCGACGTACTACTTAAACCCCCACGGCTACACCGCGGCAGTCAAGGTCGTTGCAGCGGAGCCCGTCCACGCGAAGGCGCCGGGGATCGTATTGCAGCCGGAGGCGGAGCCCGTATACTTCGTCGGCGCCGACTACGCGCTCGAAATCGCCGCCGAACCGCGCGACGGCGGGACGCTCACGCATCAATGGTACACAGCGGCTGAGCCGTCAGCCTACGACGGCGATACCGGCACTGCGACCGGCGGCAATGCAAAGTCCCTCTCCGTTCCGAGCTCCGCGACCGGCACAACGTATTACTGGTGCGTCGTGACGAACACGAATGACGACGCGACGGGCGAAAAGACAGCGGAGCGCAAAAGCCGGCTCGCCGCCGTCACGCTGCGCTACGCCGTACTGACCGTAGTGAACGGCACAATATCCGGCGGCGCGGATACCGGTTCTTTCTCCGCCGGCGCGACCGTGCCGATAAAAGCCAATGACGCCCCCGCCGGTCAGATATTCAGCGCTTGGACTCAGCCCGCGGGCAAGCCTGTCACGCCGCTGCCGTCTACTGCGACCGGCAGCATAACAATGCCCGCCGGCGACGCAACGCTCGAAGCGACATACAGACCTATGCCGTACCTCCCGCCTCCCGACAGCAGCACCGCCAACAACAAACCCGACGCCGAGACCCCAAGCTCCACCAACACAGTCACAGCCGACAACGGCAAAGTGCAGCTCGATTACAAAGCCTCGGGCGGAGGCGTGACAATAAGCCTCCCGGAAAATAAGGTCGGCGAGATAATCAAAAACGTCACCGGCGGCGAAGCATCCTTCGACGTCTCAAAGGTGGACGGCGCGTACTCCGTGACATTCACGCCGAAAAGCGGCCTGTCTGAGATAGCCGAGGACGGCCTGAAAATCAAAGTCATATTCCCGAGCGGCGTAGTGACGCTCGACTCCGGCGCCGCGAAATCGCTAATTTCACAGGCTCACGGCACAGAGATAACCTTCGAGGTAAAGGAAATGAAAACCGCCGAGCTCACAGCGGCGCAAAGCCGCGCTCTGCCCGGAACGCCGGAGGCGTTCGACGTTTCCGTATACTCCGGCGGCGAGGCGATCCACAGCTACGCCGGCGAGCTCATCATAACCGTAGCCTACGCCGGCAAGCTCCCCGTGTCCGTCTGGTACGTCTCTGACGCCGGGGCAACTGAAAAGCTTCCGAGCACATACAGCACACAGAACAAAACCGTGACGTTCAAACCTCCGCATTTATCCCTGTACGC
>JAISAA010000274.1 GCA_031266955.1 Oscillospiraceae bacterium
GCGTACAGCCACACGTAGGCGCAGACCTTCAGAAAATCGTTGACCGACACGTAATCGCTCGGGCTCTTGTACTCGAAGATGTTGTGCCCTCTGAAAATGCGTCCGGTGTCGGTGTCTACGATCAAATCAGGGCGCTTTTTGACTATTACGACGTCTATGCGCAATGGTTCTTTTGTCAATTGGAACTCGTCCTTGAACTCTAACCCGTCGCTGTATTTGATGTAGGTTTCCCGCAGGCCCTCGGCGAAGCCGGGGTGCCAGCTTATTGACTCCACATCCATATTCTCACCGCCTCTGTTGGGATATTATATACATCCTTGCGGCGGTTTGCAAGTATTGATTCTTGCGCTTTTGCGCGTGCGCTCCGTTCCCTCGTCCTGTAGGGGCGACCGTCCTCGGTCGCCCGATTCCTTGCGGCGTAACGTATTTTTTCGCCTGCGCGGCGGGCGCCCCATTTCTTTGCCGAAAGAAATGGGGGAAAGAACGGCAAAAGGGGGTCTCCCCCTTTTGATACCCCCAAATCGCGGGGGCTTGCGGGGGTTGTTCGCGGTCGGTAGGCGCGGCGCTGTCATTTGCAGACTGTATCGGGGTCGTAATGCTGTAGCACTCTTCATCCACACGCGAATCGGCGCGTTTTGCTGCCGCACTGCTGTGCGGACGGAAGGGTGTGGTTGCCTCCGTCGCGGCGAATGCCGCGTTTCCCGTGCGCGCACGCACGCTTAATCAAACGTCCGCGCGGCTCCGCACGCGGCGCATTCATAATTTCGCCGAAAATACTTTACACGCGCCGCCGAACGTGGTATCATATAGAAGGTTTCGACCGTTATCAACATCTTTCTCGCGACTGCCCGCCCGCGTGGGAGCGTCCGGATTCCGCGCGGCTCAGCCCGTCAGCCTATGTAACATTTTCACAAAAATGTTACATAGGCTGTTTTAGTGTCGTTTTAAGCTTCTCCCGCAACGACTTCCCGAAACGTGAGCGCCGTTCCTTTACGGCAATTCCACGTTTTCCGCACCGCCGCGCGCCCTAAAAAGCTCCTATTTGCAAGAGCTTTTTCGACCATGTAACATTTTTGTGAAAATGTTACATGGTCGAAAGGCGGTTTACAATGAAAAAACACTTACAAATACACGGTATTTTGCGCCGGGCTCTGTCAATGGCGCTCGCGGCGGCGATCGCGCTCGGGCTCGCGCCCGCGTTCACCCCGGGCTCTCAGCCGCCGGGGATATTGTCCGCGCCCGCCGCGCTCGCGGCGGAACAGGCGACCGCCAAAGAGCCGCTCATAGATTTGCATCCCGCGGACTCTACCTACGCAAAAGAAGCGACGGCGCGCTTTTATGTCCGCGCGACGAGTCTTGACGGCGGTTATCTGAGCTATCAGTGGTATATTTCCCAAAGCGATACCGACACGGGCACGGAGATTCCCAATGCGACAAGCTCGGTGCTGACCACGACGACGCCGAACGAGCCCGACACCTATTACTACTGGGCGGCGATCACCAACACACTCGGCGGAAGTACGTCAGAGCCTGTCGTTACAAATAAGGCCAAGACAAAAATTGTGGACAGGCAGCTTGAGGATCACATCATAAACGGTGATTTCTCGACAATAATAGACAAAGGCTTTGATAATGGCATAAGGAGCGACAACAAAGGCTGGGGAAGCTTTCCGAACGAGATGATCCCCGGCTGGGATACGACGCATTTTCAGGTGAATCAGCCGGCAGATAAGAGGGCATACGCCGGCAAGCAATACGAGATCCAATCACTGAACAATGCTATGCCGAGTCCGGTAAGCGGCAGCGGCAATACAACTCCCGATGACACCACAGCGGGGCATGGCGTAAACGGAAGCAATACCGCTCCTTACTACGTATGCGAATTGGCGGATCAGGACTATTCATCCATCTATCAGGAGATCGCGACCGTTCCCGGCAAGATATATGAGTGGAGCCTCCAGCACAGCGCAATTAACACCAGTCAAAAAGACGTGATGGCGGTAGTCATAGGCGCGGCGATCAACGAAAAATCAGATTATGGTAATGATATTGCCTACCGATGGGTTGACCCGATTCAAGTACACGACTCTACAGCGCCTTATGTCGGCGATTATACATATGAATACCCATACGGTCGGCACGCATCCGCGGTGTACGAATACGGAAGCGTTCCCTCCGGAAAGACCGCCGGAGCTCCAAACTATGATGAATCATCAACATATTTCTACGACATTTTGATGAAACTCTCGAAAGAGACATACAACGGCGCGAATCCGACGGTATTCAAGGATCATGCCGGCGAATCGTACAGCATCGCCTATAACGGCAGCGTCTACTATGTGTACATAGCCTCATCGGGAACAAAATGGACGAATTACAGCGGTTCCTATACCGTTCCCGCCGGGCAGGGCACGACGGTGTTCAGCTTTGTCGGCATCAGCTCGCCGAGCCCCGCCGCCGGCAACTTCCTCGACAATGTGGTCTTCGCCTCCGGCACGGCTCCTACGACTATTCAGGAGATCAACTACACCGGCGACACGAAGCTTTCGGTCGATACGAAAAACGGCTTTGCTTATGCGCTGGCTGAGGTGCGCGGGTCGAGCGTCGTCGTTCTGCAAGGGCTGGACGCGCGCTATGACACGGACGGTCCGGGCGGCTCGCCCGAGGCTGTGATTTCACCGAATACAGTGTTCGGAACAGGTCACTGGTACTCAAGCCCCGCCATAAACGACTACGGCGTGCTGACGTTTTACGGCCTGACGCCCGGCAAGACCTACCGCGTCATCGGCATACCCGCGGCGGCGATAAACGCTGACCTGCGAACAAACGAATCTCCCGCCGACGTGCTCGACGACGGATATTACACGGACGTGAAGATCGTACCGGCGAAGAACGACGACGAGGGCGGCGTCGTAGCATCCGTAACGTCGGGCATCGACGGCGAAACGGCCTTCATCACAATAGAAAACTCGCTGAGCCGCGTGGAATACGCGCTGCTCCCTGCGACCGGCGACCCGCCCAAGCCCAATACGGCCGCCCCGGTCGAAAAATGCGGCTGGACTTACGGCGGCGGCGAGCTGCGGTTTGAAAATCTCGAGCCCGAAACGGTATATTTCCTCGTCGTGCGCCCGCTCGGTTATACGGAAATTGATTACGCGGCGGCGGCGCGGGACGGCGTGCTCGAAATCAGGACGCCGGAGGAAGGGCAGGACATCACGGAGACGCAGGTGAGCCGCGAGCCCGGCGGAGCGTCGATTTCTATAACGGGCACAAAAGCCGGCTATACATACGCCCTCGTCGATCCCGACAGCGGCGAAATACTCGACAGTAAAGGCCCGGCGGAGGCCGGCGGGACCGTCACGTTCACCGTAAAAGCCGGCGGGACCTACCGCGCCGTGGCGAAGCCGCAGACGGGCGGCTATATGAAGGGCGTGCGCGTCTACCCATACCCCGCCGCGCTGAAAATCGACTATGAGCGCGACAGAGTACAGACGCCGGAGGGCGACGGCTACATCCCGGCGACGATAGAATACAGCCTTAACGGCGGCGATAACTGGATCACCGGCACGGGCTCCGAATTTATCGACCTGACGGAGGCGCTGAAAACGGACGGCGGGACCGTCGCGTACCGCCTCTCGGCGGGCGATTTTGCCGACGCGAGGGTGCAGCCGGCGCTCAAGCTTGATTTTGACGCGCGCCCCAACGCGCCCGTTTCCGGAACAGCTTTTACGGTAAATTACACGGCGGAGCAAATTGAGAATAAAGGCTCCGCCGATATTCAATACCGCGCGGGCTCGTCCGGCGCGTGGGAAACGCTCGAGGCGAGCAAGAGCGCCGCGTTTTCATCCGCGACCGTTGGCTGGACTGCCGCGTCGGGAGGAAATATTGATCTGCGCTTCCCCGCATCCGCATCGCAGACTGACGGAAAATTCGCGTCCCTGACAGTGAATGCGCCCATAGCTCCGCGCCCCACCGCGCCGGTCGGACTGCTGGCAACGCTTGTAAATGCGGGCAATCCGAGCCAAGGACTCACCGTTACGGGACTTACACAAGACACGACCACATATTACAGTTACAGAAGCAGGCCAACCGGGGACTGGAGCTCAGCGGCGCTTGGAAGTGCGATCCCGACCTTGACCTATGACACAGGCTACGACGGCTATGACTTCCGCTTCGCCGCGACGACAAGCGCCCCCGCGTCCCGCGCCGTAACAGTCAAGCCTGACCCGATAAGCCTGTCCGCCACGAGCCTTGCCCGCCTCACATACGGCTATACGACCACGGGATCAAGTACGGTCACGATCAAGAACATCGACACCGCTAATGAGACTATTACAGTAAATCTCGCGCTCAGCGGTGATAATGCCTTCATCTTATCCTCCGATAGTGCTACCGTTCCCAAAAACAACGGTACACAAACGGTCAATATAACGCCGAACGCCGGGCTTGACGCGGGAACCTACACCGCGACGCTCACCGCGACTTATGACACAAACAAAACCTTTTCAACTGAAATAACCCTCGACGTCGAGAAAGCGAATTGGATAATGCCGACATCCGGCACAGTCTCCGCCCAGACCGCAAACAGCTTCGCCGTCACCGTCAATGGTCTGCCCGCAGGCGCGACGCTGAAATGGCAGCTCGGAGCAACCCCCTCGACTCCTACACCGGCAGAAGGCGGCGTATACGCCTTCGGCGGCCTGAACGCGCGCACGGCTTACACTGTGAACGTCCGGGCGGAGGGCGACAAAAACCACAACGAATCCACTCTCGTCCAACTCACGACGGCGTACACCGCGATGCCGACGCCTGAAGCAGAGGAAGTCGTAAAAATCAATTTCCGCGACGAAATTTTAGAGTTTGCAAGTGTCTCGCCCAGCGGCGAAGCCGTTTTGCCGGGCAACTATACCGTCACCGTCAAAACTGACAATGACAAGGAAATACACAACGGCGCCCCCCTCACAGCTTACGCCGATACCGGCTTCACCCTTTCCGTCGTGAGAAACGGCAGTCCCGGTACCTACCCCGCTTCCGAGCCCTCGGAGCTCATCATAGCGGGGAGATCGCCCGCGCCGGGCTTCACGACGACCGCCGCGACGACGAACTTATCTGCCGACGGCGCTATCAACTGCGACGGCAGCTTCCAGTACCGCATAAACACCGCGGGCGACGCCGTCACCTGGACGGACGCGACGAACAAGGCGACCGTCCGCGCCGGCAAATACGATGTCCGTAAAAGCGCGACAAGCAGCGCGTTCGCGTCGAGCTTCGCCACGGGCGAGGTCTCGTACAACAACCGCGTGGTGGCAATAAACAGGATCGATGCGAACGGCGAGGCGGGCACGGCGAGCACGACGGCGCTGACCGTGACTTTCGATATGCCCGTCACGGACTTCGGCTCGGCGACTGTTGAATTTACCGGGGAAAACGCCGGGCTGTTCCGCGTCACCGGCGCGCACGTACACGGCACGGGCGGCACAGGCAATACAAGCGCCGTTTGGGACGTCACCGTCGCCGAAAACAAAGCAGCGGCCGCGAACGAAAGCAAAACGCCTACGCTCACGCTGAAAATATCCGGCTGGAAAACCGGCGGCGAAATCGGCTACGCGTTCGAGGGCGGCTCCGCGACATCAACCGTCACGGTAAATCGCGCCGTCCCGGATACTACACCCGCCGCGCAAATCGACTATATAAACGAGAAGCTTACGGGGCTTACCGCCGGCGCGAGCTATATGATCGACGGCGCGACCAGAACGGCGGACGGCAGCGGAACGCTCGCGATAGAATCGACTTGGATGACCGGCGCTGAGCACACCATCGTCAAAATCGCCGCCGGCGCGAACATAAACAGCGCGGCTCAATCGCTCGAAATCAAAGCGCGCCCGGCTATGCCGGACGGGACTGTAGCCGACCCGGCAACCCAAGGCGCGCAAGGCTCCATCACGCTTACCGGCTCCGGCGCGGGGTGGGAATACCAAGCCTTGAACGCTGCCGACGGCTGGAAACCTGTGTCGGGCAGCACAATAACGGAATTGTCCGGCGTGTACAGCGTGCGCGTTAAAGCGACGACGAGCTCTTTTGCGAGCAACGCCAAAGCGTTCCGAATCCACACCTTTAACGAAGTGGACTTCGACAGCGTCTATGTCGGCTACAGCAGCGTAACAACGTGGAATATAACGGGCGATGAGAATGATTTTGCTGTCGCGCTAACCGCTGGGGACACTTATTTTAACTTGAACACTTCCGATAAGACCATCGTACCGAAACCCGGCCTCCAGGCTGGCAGCTACGAAGGGAAAATCACAATCACCTACACAGCTTCTACTTCCACCCAAAACGTAAAGTTCACAGTACACCCCAAAGCGGAAATAGCGAGCGTCGCGACAAGCAGCACAAAAGACAATGGGGAATACAAAGGCATCACAGACACGCTGACGATCACATTTGCGCGCGCGATCACCTTGAATTATTCCGACGTCACAGTCTCGGGCGCGGCGGTCAAAAACGGCCCCAACTTTACGGACGACGGCTCCGGCGAGAGAACAACCTACAAGCTCTCCATCACCCCCGCGTCAATGGCGAACAAGACGGGCGACCCGATCACCGTCAGCATACGCCTGGGCCCGGAATACTACTACCAAATTTCCGACACGGGAACGGACACACTGCAATACAAAAGCGACGAGAGCGACAGCACACCGGATACAATAGTCATCCCGCGCGCGATCAAGACCGCAAAAGCGGTGACGCTCATAGACGGCTACTCCACAAGCTTCATCCAGTTCACGCTGGCAAGAGAAGATGAAAACGACAGCAACAAAAAATACTATCCGATCACGTCCTCGGCAATTGAAGCAGCGGACGCGACGGCGGCGGCATACGCCGGCCCGATCAAAATCGAATACCAAGACGGCGGAGCACTCACCCCGACATATGTTCTGAAAATCGACAACGACTTAGATTATACTTTCCGCGTGACGTTCATTCCGCAAAAATCGGGCGACGTTAAAATCTCCATCCCCGAATTCGGAATAGAGCCCGCCGCTGTAACGGGAACAATACAGGAAAAGCCCGTCCACTTCACCACCTTATTGTATATGCTGGGCGACGCGAACGGCCGCGGGTACAATATCCTGACCGACGCGGACGACGCGCACCAGATCGCGCCCTCGCAGTCCTACGCCGGCTCCCAGGTGCTTGTCGCGCCCACGTATGTGCTTCGCCTGGACAAGGAATTTGCCGATTGGACTGTCGAAGACGTGCATATACACGCCGCCGACGAGCACGGTGACCGCGAAGCCGCCCGAACTACGCTCGAATTGAATAAGGATTACACCGTGACGGGCGTCGGAGCCAAGCAATACGCCATCGACGGCGCAGCGGGCTCCCTCACAGACCAGCTCCAAATCACGCTTAACGGAGGCTGGGCGACGGCGGACGGTACGTATTTCATACACGCGGTACTCAAAAAAGGCGGCGACTACGCCCCCCTCGCGGTAAAGGTCACGCTGACCGGCCTGACGCCGAGCTACATACTCACGGTCTCCGGCGAAGGCGCGCAGGGCTCCGGGAGATACCCCGCAAACGCCGACGTACACGTCACCGCCCCGGCGACGCTGGGCGAGGGCGCCGCGGAACAAGTGTTCCACGAGTGGCAGGTAAGCGCGGCGGAGGGCAAAACCGCCGGCAGCTTCGTCGATCCCCTCTCCGCGAGCACGTATTACAGAACGACGGACGCCGACGCGACGCTTACTCCCGTGTACAAAACACGCCCCGCCGCCCCGCAAGCGGAAATCGACTACGTCGCTGAACGCCTGACCGGTCTTGAGCTCAACACGACGTACTACAACTACACGCTGCAAAGCGGCGCGCGCGGAATGTTCACGGCGAACGATCAGGGCGAGTACGCGTTCCCCGCAAACGACGCGTGGCTGCCCGCGATAGGCGAATGGGACTTCACGCTGACAAAGGCCGCGACGACGGCCGATCCCGAAAGCCATCCGCAAACGCTGACCTTCCCCGCCCGCGGCCCCAGCCCCGGCGCCTCCGGCGAGCCCGAGACGTTCAAGGGCTTTGGCGACGGCAAGCTAATTATCGACAACGGCGGCGCGGCGGAATACCGAGCGGTCGCGGCGACGGCGTGGACGGCAGTACCCGGCGCGGAGGTCCCCGGCCTCGCCCCCGGAGACTATCTCGTGCGCTCCAAGGGCGATAACACGAAGCGCGAATTCGCGAGCCAAAGCGCACCCGTCACAATACCGGCGAGCAATACTCCGCCGACTTGGGAGGTGA
Organism: Oscillospiraceae bacterium; assembly: GCA_031266955.1. Lineage (GTDB taxonomy): Bacteria > Bacillota > Clostridia > Oscillospirales > Oscillospiraceae > JAIRRO01. Next base: position 8,293 of record JAISAA010000274.1, read on the forward strand.
GCCTCGACAAGAGCGACACAGTTACATTCACCGCAAAGGACTACGGCTACACGGCTATCACGCCGATGACCGTGACGGTATCCAACACCGGCAACCAGCCGACGGGCATCTTGACCGCAGCCCTGAGCGGACAAAATCCGGGCAATTTCACGCTGTCAACAGCAAGCCTTGCCGACATAGCTCGCTACGACACGGGAACCTTCAACGTGACCCCGAACGCCGAGCTCGGCGTCGGGACGTACAGCGCGACGGTGACGGTCAGCGGCAATAATTCGCTCGCGGCGCCATACAACACAACGTTCGATCCAAAGTCATTTAACGTGAGCTTTACGGTAAACCCGGCGGCGATCTCGGGCTTTGACAGCCTCGAACTCGTCGATGCGGGGAACTTGGATCAAATAAAAAGTGACCCAACTTATGAAAAATACCAAAACGCAAGCATTATCTCCACCTTAAAAACCGAGCGTGACACGATTACGGCGCATTACGCCGGGTCAACAGATGGCGTTGAAATCACCGTTGATTCGTGGGCGATATCCGGCAAGGCTTATGATGACACCGTAGCGGGCGAATACATCTTTGAGGCAACTCCTGCTTCGGTTCCGTCATATCTGCAAGTGACAGGCGACACGCCGACAGCAATAGTCAGCGTAAAAGTTCACGAAATCACGCACGGAATAGTCTTCGGCGAGACCGGCTACGCGTTCCCCGAAGCGCAGTACGGCTACGGATCAACGTCGAAAGAAATCACCGTTACGAATATCGGAGTGCAAGAGACGGGCGCGCTGTCGGTTGTGAAAGAGGATGCAAATAACGCGTTCTACGTTCTGTCCGAAGTCGGCAGCATTACAGACGCGTCAGGCACGATAGAGGTCAGCGTAAATCCGGGGCTCTCCCCCGGCACGTACACCGCGAAGCTCACCGTCAGTTCGCGTGATAGCAACGGTCTCGTTCCCAAGACCTACGCACTCAGCTTCAAGGTGACAGCCGCCGAGATAACCGCACCGACCGTACTCCCCGCCATTGACGGCGGCATTGCGGAGGGCTTTGGCGCGAAACCGTTTGCAAACGCCGCCGACGTGATCGCGCTTCTGAGCACAGACTCAAAGTATATCAACGCGCAAATGCCGGCGACAAACAGGCAGACCCCTGACGTCACAATATCCGGCTGGGCCGATACGGATAAATTCGATCCCCTCGTCGCCGGAAGCTATACATTCACGGGCACAGTCACAATAACGCAGCCGTCGAACTTCATCAATCCCTACGGCCACGCCGCGACGGTCGAAGTCGTTGTAGCGGAGCCCGTCCACGCCGAAACGCCGAAAATCGATAAAAACCCCGTGAGTATCGACGGCGGCATAGTCGGCGCCTCATACACGCTGGAAATCAACGCCTCGGTGTCCGACAACGGCGACCTGTCGTATCAATGGTACTCCGGCACGGCGTCGGAGCACGCCTCCGGCAACGGCACGCCGATCACCGGCGCGACCGGCGAAAGCTACGCCGTACCGGCCGACGCCCCCGGCTCCGTCTACTACTGGTGCGTCATCACGAATGAAAACCCCGGCGTCGCGCTGACCGGCAAAACGACCGCGACGCGCAAAAGCGCCCCGGCGCTCGTCACGCTGCGCTACGCGACGCTGACCGTAGTGAACGGCACGATATCCGACGGAGCGTATGCCGGCGAAGCCACCGGATATTTCGCCGTCGGCGACAAGGTGACAGTCTCCGCCGCCGAGCCGCCCTCCGGGCAAATATTCAGCGCATGGACTCCGACGGCGGGCGTTACCGTCACCCCCCTGCCCGCCAAAGAATCCGGCGAGATAACAATGCCCGCCGGCGACGTGGAGCTCACGGCGACATACAAAACTTCGCCGTACTTCCCCATCACGGACAACCCAACAAACAGCAACACCACCAACAAACCCGACGCCGAGACCCCAAGCTCCACAACCACAGTCACAGCCGACAACGGAAAAGTACAGCTCGAT
>JAISAA010000090.1 GCA_031266955.1 Oscillospiraceae bacterium
CACGGGGTACGCGCATTCGCGCGGCGGGGGGAGCCAGCACCAACATATGCACAGCAGGGCGGCAGCGAAACGCGCCGATTCGCGTGTTGACACCAGAGCGCTGCCGCACCACGCCCCCCAAACTGTCCGCAAATGACAGTGCCGCACCCATCTATTGCTAACAGCCCCCGTAAGCCCCCGCGATTTGGGGGTTTCAAAAGGGGGAGACCCCCTTTTGCCGTTCTTTCTCCCGTTTCTTTCGGCAAAGAAATGGGGCGCCCGCCGCGCAGGCGAAAAAACAAGCGAAAAAAGCATAATACCTTGAGGGAACCCGGGCGGACACGCAGGTCCGCCCCTACGGCGGAACGGAGAAGCCCCTCGGGCAAAGCCCGCGCCGCACTTTTTCTCCAAAAACACGAAAACTCCACGCAAAATTTACTTGACGCGGAGCAAAACACATAGTATTATTTACGCGGAGCAAAAAATAATTTTTACGGGAGGCGCAATTATGGTTTTCAAAATCCTTATCAACAACTCAGAGGAAGCCCAGGAGCTGAACCGGATCGCGAGCAAATACTCCTACGACATCCAGGTTCAAAGCAAAAACGGTCAGGCGGACGCTAAATCCCTGCTCGGGACGATGCTGCTGACAATGGAGTCCGATCTGAAGCTGATCACAGCCGACGGCGCGGACACCCGCGCGCTTGAAGCGGACCTCAAGCCGTACATCGTAAGCTACATATAGCGTAAAATTCCCGGTGCAAAACTGAAAAAGCAAAAAACGATCCGCCGGGCGGCTTTTGCCGCCCGGCGAGCGTTATATACCGGGATATTTACAGCCCGAAGCCGCCCAGATTCAGTCCGCCCGTCAGGCGCGATATGTTGTCTGAGGCGGCTTTTTCCGCCGCCCTCGACGCCTCGTTCACCGCGGCGACTATCATATCGGAAAGTATCTCCACATCCTCGGGGTCCACGACCTCGGGCGAGATGTCGAGCCGCAGCAGCTCGCGCTTGCCGGACACCGCGGCCGTGACCGCGCCGCCGCCGGAGCTCGCCGTAAACTCGCGCTCGTCGAGCTCGTTTTGAGCTTTAAGGAGCTCCGCCTGCATTTTTTGCGCCTGCTTTATCATATTCGCGTTCATACCGCCGCCCTGAGGACTGCCCCGGAAACCGCTTTTCGCCATTGTCAATTCCCTCTTTTACTCAAACTTTATCAAATCCCCCAAGCGGTCGGACAGACGATCCAGGACGTCCTGAGAAACCGGCCTTATATCCTCCGCTTCGGCGAGCTTTGTTTTCAAAATCACGGCGCGCCCGAGCTCCGCCTCGGCGGCGGCGCGCAGCGCGGCGGCGGCGCTCTCCCGCGAGAGCATATCTATCGCGAACGAATCCGAGACCGAGACCGTCAGGATATCGCCCGTCAGCTCAGCCGACGCGTCCGACACGAACGGCAGCACGAGCATTCCGCCGCTTTCCCTCAGCCGCCGCAGAATCTTGGGCCAGGCAGCGCCGTCGGACGCGCTTTTCGGCAAAGCCTCCGGCTCGGGCTTCGGAGACGGGGCTTCCGGCGCTTCGGGGGATGGCGCGGGTTCTTCCGGCGGCGGGGCGGACGTTTCCGGTTCCGATACTGCACGCGCCGGTTCACTCGGTGACGCTTGGGGCACTTCCTCCGGCGGCGTTTTTGGGTCGCTCGCGACGGCGCGGCGCGCGCGCGGCGCGCTTTTTTGCTCAGCGCGCGGAGCGATTTGGGCGCGCTCCAGCGCCTCGAGCCGCGCGAGCACCGCCTCCCGGTATCCGTCGAGCCGCTCGTCGCAGAGGGAGGCGAGGCACAGCTCCGCCTCTGTTTTATCCGAAGCGCCATGCGTCAGCCCGGCGCGCGCTTTCGACAGCGCGGAGAGTATATGCGTCAGCCGGCCCGCGTCAAGCTTTGGCGCGAGCTCCGCGAGCTCGTCTTGGCTCGCGGAGCCGGAGAGCAGCTTGTCGTCGCCGGGGATCAGCTTCATAACGAGCGCGTCGCGGACCGTGTCCGACAATTCGTCAAACAGCGCCGAGGCGCCGAGCCCCGACCCGTAAAGCTCGTCAAGCAGCTCAAACGCCGTTTTTACGTCGCGCCCGGCGACGGCGTCTAACATCGCGATCGATAAATCGCGCGGCGGCAGGCCGACTATCTCGCGCACGCGCGGCATATCGACGTCCTCCCCGCCGGAGCATTGGTCAAGCAGGCTCAAAGCGTCGCGCGCCGACCCGTCCGCGAGCCGCGCGAGCGCCGCCGCCGCGTCCGGCGCGAGGGCGAACCCCTCGGACTCCGCGACGCTTTCAAGCAGCGCCGATATATCGGAGCGAGCGAGCCGCCGGAACGAAAAGCGCTGGCAGCGCGAGACGATAGTCGCCGGGACGCGGTGCAACTCCGTCGTCGCGAGAATGAACGTCAGGTGCGCGGGCGGCTCCTCCAAAATCTTCAGCAGCGCGTTGAACGCCGAGACGGAGAGCATATGCACCTCGTCCACGATATAAACGCGCTTTTTCAGGTCAGCCGGCAGAAAAACCGCGTCCTCGCGCAGGGCGCGGATATTGTCCACGCCGTTGTTCGACGCGGCGTCGATCTCTAAAACGTCCGTGACCGAGCCGGATTCTATCGCGCGGCAGGACGGACAGACATTGCAGGGGCTGCCGTTTACGGGCGCTTCGCAGTTCACCGCGCGGGAAAGTATCTTCGCGCAGGTCGTTTTGCCCGTGCCGCGCGTGCCTACAAAAAGATACGCATGGCTGCATTTGCCGGAGGAGACTTGATTTTTCAGCGTTCTCGTGATATGCTCCTGCCCCGCAACGTCGTCAAACGTCCGGGGCCTGTACTTTCTGTAAAGGGCCTGATGCAAAAAATATCGCCTCCTGAGTTCAGTGAAACTGAAATTACGCGCTGCGCTCGGGCGCCTGCACGCATTTATGCATTTATACAACAATCTAAAATCAAGCCCGGCGAAGCCGGGCTTGATTTTAGACCGCGCACCGCCCTCTGAAAACGCGATACACCCGTTACCCGCGCGGTGTGGCTCCGGGCCGGAGCGCTCGCGGCACACCAAAGTTATCGCTTAATGCTGCTCGGTTCCCCGCCTGACATAGTTCACGAGCTTCGGTTGCGCGAGACCGGCCTTTCAACGCCTCCTTCGCGGGGCGGACGGCACAGCGCGAGTCCTCGGGGCGGAATTCACCCCCGCTATAGCGGATTGCGGGCTACAGGGCACCGCTGACTCCCCGGATAGCGCGGTCTGCGGACATTATAATACACCGCCGCGGGAATATCAAGCTGTTTTTTCAGGCAAAAATATCGTTATGCGCGTGCCGGCGCCGACGCGGGACAGCGCGTCCATATACCCGCCGTGGCGCGAGACTATCCATTTCGCTATGGCGAGTCCGAGCCCCGCCCCGCCGGATGAGCGGGCGCGCGATTCGTCCGCGCGGACGAATCTGTCGAAAATTTTGGGCAGAAGCTCCGCCGGGATGCCGACGCCCGTGTCAGTTACGGACAGCGCGGCGTAGCCGCCGTCCGACGACGCGCGGACTGTTATAAGCCCGCCGGGGTCGGTGTATTTTATCGCGTTGTCGATAAGTATCCGCGCCGCCTGCTTTATGAGAGGCCGGTCGGCTGAGATGATGACCGGCGACGCCAGGACGCGGAATTCGTGCGCGGAATCGATAAGGCGCGTTTCCTGCGTTATTTCTTCGGCAAGCTCTGATAAGTCGAATTCGGACGGCTCAAGCTGTATAGTATGGTTTTCGCCTCGCGCGAGGAACAGGAGCTGCTCGACGAGAGCTTTCATCGAATCGGTCTCGGCGCGGATGGCGTCGATGCTCTCCTGCAAGGTTTTTTCGTCGTTTTTGCCCCAGCGGTCAAGCATACTCGCGTAGCCCTGGATCACGGAGATCGGCGTGCGCAGCTCGTGCGACGCGTCCGAGACGAAGCGGACCTGGGCGAGATACGCCTCGTTTACGCGGTCGAGCATACCGTTTATCGCGGAGGCGAGCTCGCGCAGCTCGCGCTGGGTTCCGTCGATGTCGATACGCGTGTCGAGCCGCGCGGCGTTTATCAGATCGAGCGCGCCGGAGAGCTCCGTCAAGTCCTTTTTGTCCAAAAACGAGCCGACGTCCACGGGGATGACGGGATTCGCGCTCGCCCTGCCGAGCGTTTCCGCGGCGCGCGTGAGCTCCGTTATCGGCTCTAACGCGCGGCGGAGCATTTTTTTGTTTTTCGAGGATTTGCCGATAAGCGTGATAAGCTCCCACAGCAGCAGCAGCGCGAACGCGTATGTGTAAAACGTGAGAAAAGCGGTCAGGCTTATCGAGAGCTTATACTCCGCGCCGTCGGCGGCGGTGTAGTACACATTATAATATACCTCTCCGAAATCGCTGATCGGCGCGTCGTGAAACGTCGATACCCGGTCGGGCTGTCCGGCATACCCGCGAAAGTCAATTTCACGGTTTCCGAGCCCCGCCGCGCCGGATACAGACCGCGACAGCCGCGTTCCCGGGAAAAACCGAAAATGCTGAAAGTTGGCGCGCGCCTCCGGCGGCGAGGAGATCGAAAACCCCCGCGCGTCGTCATGAACGGCATTTTCTCCGGAAGAAATCAAACTCGAAATCAGACGCGCGCCGGCGCCGGCGCGCGTTTCGCAATACACCGCGGCGGCCGCCGCGGATAGTATGACGATCGCGAAATTGAGCGCGGCGAATATCCAGAACAGCCGGAAAAACAGCTTGCGGGAAAGCCGCCGCGCGATGCTCCGCCCGCCGCGCCCGCCGTCACTGCTCATCTTTTATCACATAGCCCACGCCGCGCACGGTCGAAATGAGCTTTATCCCGAACGCGTCATCGATCTTGCCGCGCAGAAAGCGTATATATACGTCCACGGTGTTCGTCCCGCCGTCGAAATCGAAATCCCAGACGTTCTCCAAAAGCTGCTCGCGCGTGACGACTATGCCCTTGTTTTTCAGCAGATAGCCGAGCAGGTCAAATTCGCGCTTTGTGAGCCCGACGGCTGTGCCGTTCACCGTGACCTCGCGCCGAGGGACGTCCATTTTCAGCTCGCCGCACTCAAAAACCTCGCTTTCCGAAAGCGCGCGCCCGTGCCGCAGGGCGGCGCGTATCCTTGCGAGCAGCTCTTCGATCTCAAACGGCTTTGTGACATAGTCGTCCGCGCCGTAGTCGAGGCCCGAGACCTTGTCGGACACGGCGTCCCGCGCCGTGAGCATAATGACCGGCACGGATGAGGATTTGCGCAGACGGCGCAGCACCTCTATGCCGGAAAGCTGCGGCAGCATTATATCGAGCAGAATCAAATCGTAATCGTCCGCGAGCGCGAGGGAAAGCCCCTCGCGCCCGTCCGCGGCCTTTGTGACCTCATAGCCCTCGTAGCCGAGCTCAAGCTCCACGACCCGCGCGAGCTTCTCCTCGTCCTCGACTAAAAGTATACGTTGCGGCATAAAATTTCGCTCCTTTTATTTATTTTGAGCTTGTTACGGAGTTTTTCAGGTCCTCGGCTGCGGTTTCAGCCTTTTCTATGACGTTGTTTATGGATTCGCGCCCGAGGTCGTCGCCGCGGAAGCGGTACCGCCAGCCAAGGAACAGCCCGACGACAAGCAGCGGCACGATCACCCAGAAGAAGCAAATCAGCAGTATTACGAGTACGGTCACGGGGCAGGACAGCTTGGTTTCCCCGCGGTGTATGGCGTCGAGATAATTTGAATTGCCGCGATTTATCAGATTCAGCATAAGATTCCCCAGTCCTTTTATGAAATTTTTGAAGCCCTCGGCGCCGGACTTCTTTTCTCCCGCGGCTCCGCCGTTTTCCGGGGGCGGGTTGTTTCCGCTGTAGTGCCCGCCCGACTCGGGGCCGGAGGTCTTCCCCTGGCGCTCTAAAAGTATCAGGGCGTCGAGAAGATCGCCGCCCGATTCCTCGAGCGCGGATTTCGCCTCCTCAAAGCTGACGTTCGCGCGTTCGCGCAGCTTTTCGACCTGTTCAAGCGTAGTCATATTCTTTGCCTCCCAAAATTTATTTACGCGTTTGCTTTCCGCGTTACGGCGCCAAGTATACTCCGCCGGACTTAAAGGGCAATTGAGGCGGGATTAAAATAGGATTAAATAAAAGTGAATCAAAAAAACACGCAAATTTTATCCAATGTTGGCTTTATATGGTTTTTATCATTGCGATTCCCCTCGAATTATGTTATAACTGTGTATGCAGAAGCGTTGCGGCGCGTCCTCCGTCATTGAACCACAAAACGGAGAAAATTGAAAGGGAAATTTTCAGGACCACCAAGAACCACCAAGCAAAAACAAAGCCGCGCGACCGCCGCGCAAATCGGAACGGCAGGCGGGAGCGGGAGAATAAATAACAATAATAAGGGATGATCGAAATGAAAGACACGGAAAACAGCGTTTTCGGCGAATCGGAATTTGCGGAGGACATACGCGATATCCTCCGTCAATACAACGAGGACCGCGCCGTCAAGGGCGAGCCGCGCCGCAGTCTCGGCGATACGCTCGCCGCGCAAAGCGCAGCCTCCCTGCGAAAGCTCGCGAGCGCCCACAAGCTCCGCGGCTACACAAAGCTGAACAAGGAAGCGCTTATCGGTGAGCTGACGGCGCGGCTGACCGACCCGGAGCGGCTCAGGGATGTGTTTCTGACGCTGCACGAGACGGAGTGGAGCTTTTTCAAAAAGGTCTCGGCCGCCGGCGAGCTGCAACGGGACGACGTTTTTATCGCATCGTACCGGGATTTGCAGGATTTCGGGCTGGTGCATACGTATCTGTACGGCGGACATCTGTACTTTGTGGCGCCGGACGAGATACGCGCCGTATACGATAAGGTGAAAAAGACGGATTTAAGCCTCGAAAGAAAATACCGCTGGACGATGAATTTGTACGCCGTCGCCGCCGCGAACCTCTACGGCGTGATAAGCTTAACGGATTTCGCGGCGATATTTAATGGGCAAAATAAGGGCCAAAATAAGCGCCGGGCAAGCGTTGATGAGGTGTTCGCCGTATTGCTCGGCTACGCCCGTCTCGACAGCGGGTACGGCATATGGAACGACTACATTGTCAGCGACGACCTTGACCTGAACGACTTCGACGAGGTCAAGGCGCGCGCGCTGGAGGCGGCGTCAAAGCCGCGGTATATACCGTCCGGGAACGAATTTTTGGAATACGCCGACTGGGGCTATTATGAATTTACGCCGCAGATTTTGGCGCTGAAGCGCTTTATGGAGCGAAGCTTGAAGCTGAGAGGCTCGGACGCCGACGATATCATCGACGAGCTGCACGTTATGTTCAAAAGCAAGCCCGAGCCGGACGTCCCGTCTATGCTGAGCGACGCCGGCATCGAATTGAGCTTTTCTCAGACACAGGAGTTTTTGTCGCTCGCTACGGATATGAGCAACAACACGCGGATGTGGGCGAACAACGGCTACACGCCGCGCGAGCTGCTGCGAGAGACGGAAAAAGGCTCCGTGCAGCGGCCCGCCGAAAAAACGCCGCGCGTAGGCCGCAACGACCCCTGCCCGTGCGGCAGCGGAAAGAAATACAAAAAGTGCTGCTACTTGAAAGAAAACGCCTGAAAAAGCGGGCAAGGCCGTTCCTTTCGGAACGACCTTGCCGTGAAGCGAGCTTTGTAAATCTTGTCGGATAAAAGGAGCGATATTTCCGCAAGCCCGCGAAAGACGTCCGGATCTCCGCGGGCCCGCGCCGTTTTGCTCAGCCGAGCATTTGCAGCACGCCCTGCGGAAGCGAATTCGCCTGCGCAAGCATCGCCGTGGACGCCTGGAAGAGTATGTTCATCTTTGTGAAGCTCGTCATTTCCTTCGCCATATCTACGTCGCGGATGCGGCTTTCGGCGTTCGTCAGGTTTTCGGCCGAAATATCGAGGCTGTTCTGCGTGTACTCAAGGCGGTTCTGGATGGCGCCGAGCTTGCTGCGCTGCGTCGTGACGTAGCTGAGCGAGCTGTCAAGCGTGTCGAGAACGGCGTTGATGTTTTTGCCCGACAGATTGATGACGCTCAGCGTTGTGCCGCTGCCGTCGCCGTGCCCGATGCCGAGCTTGGCCGTATCGACGGAGCCGATGGACACCTCGATGCCCTGCCCGGCGTTTGCGCCGACCTGAAAGTACAGCGCCGGTGTTTTTTCAGCGGCATCATAGGCAGCCTGTGCCGCGACAAGCTCAGTCTTGGCGTCACCAAGTGTGGTTGCGCTGCCGGCAAGCGCAGTTGCAAGACCTTCAGCCGCCGTGAGTGTAGTTTTGTATGCTTCGACCGCGGCGCCTACAGAGCCTTCGCTCCAAGCCTCGCCGAACGCAGCCACTACTGTGTTTATATCGACTTGTTCAAATTCTGTAATATCAGTGGCTTTGTTTAGTTCCGTCACTGCGGCGTGAAGAGCTTCTATTGAATCGGTAAAAGTATTATCGCCTGCGGTGAGGTTTGTGGAGGTTGTAACCTTCGCCTGCTCGGACGATAGACCGAGACTGGTAAGAGCATCCTGAATAGAGGCGACGGCGGCGCCGATAATAGTTGCATCGACACTCGTCGATCCGACAAGTCGCTTTAACGCCGCGTCTACGTCAGAGTTGCCGAGCGCGTTGTTCAGTGTGTCGCGCGCGTTTTGGACGGATTCCTTTGCCGTGTTGTATTTCGCTTCTGCGAGGCGGTAAAGATCATTTGCGGAAGCGACCGCCGCTTTCTTGTCCGACAAAGTGCCGACTATGGCGCCATCTTTAACGACGGCCTCGGCGGAGCCGTTGATAAGCTTTTTCTTGTTGAACTCGACGCGGTTAGCCGTCTTGTCGATCTCAATCGCGAGCTGGTTTATCTCGTCCTGGATTTTCTGGCGGTCGCCGGTGCCGAGCGCGTTTTGCTCCTGCGTGTCGTTGGACGCGTACACGACGAGCTCGCGGATACGCTGGAGCATATTATCGACTTCCTGCATCCCGCCCTCGGCGGTTTGGATGAGACTGGTCGCGTCCTGCGTGTTCTTGGACGCCATCGTCAGCCCTTTGATCTGGGCGCGCATTTTTTCGGATATGGCAAGACCCGCCGCGTCGTCCGCGGCGGAATTGATGCGGTACCCGGAAGAGAGCTTCGCGATGGATTTCGTCACGCCGGTATTGTTTATACCGTAGTGACGGTGCGCGTTAAGCGCGGGCACGTTGTTCTGGATTCTCATTTTTGCTTGTCTCCTTACAATTTGAAGGAAGCCATCCTTGCTTCCCGATGATGGAGCCTCCGCGCGCGCCTGCAGTACACACGCCGTAAGTCTCCTCGTTTAACTGTTTCGGACAAATCGCGCCGGGACTTTAGCGGGCGGGGAGAATTTTTTTGCGGACAAATTATACATGGAAATCAATTTTCAAAAACTGTTGAATTCCGCTGGAAGCTGTGATATACTGACATTGTCGGCAAGCTCAGACGACCCCGGCAAGCTTTCGGTAAACCTCGTCCCTGTCGTCCTGTGAAACGCCGAGATAACGCCTTGTGACTGCGAAAGATGAGTGATTGTAGATGTCCATAATAACAGCCGGGCTCGCGCCCGACTTCCAAGCGTGGTACCCAAACGTCTTACGGAGCGAGTGGCAGGACACGCGCGCAACAAAGCCGAGCGCTTCGGCGGCGGCTCTGATGAGGCGGTAAGCCTGAATACGGCTGATTGCCCTGCCCGTCCCTTTGCGGCTCTCAATGAGTGCTTTCCCGTGCTTCGCCGCGGGAGCGTACAGCGCAAGCGCGGAGCGGATGCGGTCATTGAGGGCAACGGTTCTGGATTTGCCGGTCTTTTTCTCGGTAACGCTTATGCTGTCGCGGACTTTCCCGCGCTCGAAGTCGTAAACATCGTCCCACGTCAGACGCAAGAGGTCACCGATGCGCAGCGCGGTGTGGACGCCCATCACGATGAGCACGTGGTTGCGGATCTCGCCGCGTTTCAGATAGTAAGCCGCCAATTCGCGGACTTGGCGCCTATTGCGGATCGGCTGGGTAGCTGACATAATGGCATCCTCCTTTTGATATTGACGCCAATGTAACACATTTCGCAAAGTGTTACATTGGCGTTTTTGTTATTCCGTTTACCGGACTTTACCCTCTCGCGGCTCTTGTTCTTTGCCCGGCGGCGAGCGAATCTGTCCTCTGCTTATGACTGTAAACTCAATGATAATCGGGTAATGTAACACTCTGCGAAGCAGGTTACATTGAGAAAAAAGCGGAGGTCAGGCAAAATGAAAACAAAGAGGAGCTTTTTACCCTTGCGGCTTGCGGCGGCGACGGTATTGACGCTTTTATTTGTGTTTTCATTGGCGACAAACGCGGAAGAC
>JAISAA010000303.1 GCA_031266955.1 Oscillospiraceae bacterium
GCGTATGAGGGGTACACATCGGAATATGTCATCCTTGAATTACAGTCGGCGCCGGAGCCGAAGCGGAGCGATATGCTGTCGCTGATAGAAAAATACAGCGTCGCAGTGTTGGCTTTTGAAGACGAAGCAGTCAGACTGGCAAACCTTTATGTGGAGTACGGGATTATCCCTCCGAGATATTTAATGGATGGGACGCATATTGCGCTCGCTTCCATTCAAAATCTTGATTGTATCCTCTCTTTCAATTTTCAGCATATCAACAAATTGAGAACCAAGGATATGACAGCACTCGTCAATCTGCGTGAGGGTTACAAGGGTATTATAATTTGCACGCCAATGGAGGTGCTTGAAAATGAAGAAACCGAATAAGAGCGAGGCCGAACTGAATGCCATCCGCGCCGCGCTGTACGAGGAAATAAAGGGAATGACCCCGTCAGAGGTGACGGCGTATATGAAAGCCAAAGTTGCGCCGCTTCACGATAAATACAGCATTCGCCCGGTGAGAAAAAGTCAAAAGCCGGCGCTGTAAACCAAACTATTGACCGGGCGCATTAACTATGAAAAAGGATATGGAATGATCGTGATCTGTACCGCGAAGGAGGTGTTGGCGGATGAACAAGACAACGAAGAGTGATACCGTTGAGGAGGAGATGAACGCCATCCGTGTAAAGCTCTACGAGCAAACAAAAGATATGACTGTGCAAGAACAGACTGTGTTTTTTCGCAAAATGGTACAGGAAGGGTTGGTGCGGCACGGCATAAATGTCCGTTACGCGCCGACACCGGCTACTCAGCCACAGGCGCAGCCATAGAGGAATTGGAAAGGAGCTTGTTGGGCTATGTCGAATCGTGCAAAATATATCTGGGCGGTGATTCTGACTTTTATCGGACTCCCTGTGTTGTCGGCAACTATTCTGACTCTGGTATACAGAGCGCTTGTACCCGATTCGACCGCGCCAATGCCAAATTGGATTTCCGGCTTGAACGGCGGCATTTGCGGCGGCGGAGTACCTGTGATAATCGGCGCTGCCGGACGCCACTTTTTCAAACGTGAAGCCGCGCTGCTGTCAAAAACCATAACGCCGTATTACGCCGCGGATAATGTCTTCATCTGGCGCGACGGCAATGGCAGCTTACAAATGATAACGAATTCTTCCGCTCACTTGCTCATCAAGAGCGCAAAATATAAAAAGCGGAAAAACGGCGATTATCTTGTGACCTTCGTATGTAAGAACTCGATGGCGGACACAGCGAAATACAGGGCTGAAATATCAGCGCCCGATTTACCGCTGTTCGCGGAATTGTTTTCCGAAAAAGTATGAAGCCGAGGTCGCGCATATCAACTTTTCCGGGGTATTGCAAGAGGCATTGAAGCAAAGATTAAATATTTAGAAATGATGTGAGGAATCAAATGACTGTCACACAACTAAAACTCACCCGCTAACGGGGGATGACGCCAAAGCCGGTGAAATGGGATGACACATACCGCTGGATGGTGATTGACACCGCCATACATTGCCCGGTACAATTCGGTCCGATGCGATTTGTAAAGCCGGGAATAGTTCGGACAGGGAGATGAAACAGGTTCCCTTGAAGCAGGAAGCGGAAGTATTCGCCGCCTCAAGAGGGCGGCGGAGAATTTGCCCCTCTCTCATTAAGCCCGGAGCGGGCTCTTATAAAACAGGATAAGAACAAAAGCCCGAAGAGCAAACAGAACCCCGCCTTCCGATATTTGAAATCTTCAAATATCAGGAGGTTCCGGTGTGAGCCGAAAACTTGAAAACACAGGATTCATCTGCGCCCATTGCGGCGCCGAGGTATATCCCCTGACAAACGGGAGTTACCGCAATCACTGCCCATACTGCCTTTTTTCACTGCATATCGACAACACTCCGGGCGACCGCGCCGGGGACTGTCGTGGCTTGATGAGACCTGTCGGGGTGCGCTGGCACAGCAAAAAAGGCTGGCAAATCGTTCACCGCTGCGAAAAATGCGGAGCGGAAAAAGTCAACCGCGCCGCGACGGACACCGTGCAGCCGGACGATCTTGAAATCATCAGAAAATTGAGCGCAAATGGGGATGCCGGCGGGAAAAAATATTGACACACGAAACGCTCGGCGCTATAATTCATAAAAACACACGAAGCGACGGCGCGCGGTACGGCACGATGTGATCGCGCAACGAAAAGGAGGCTCAAGCCGTGGAAACACCGAAGATATTCAGAATCACCGTAAATGTCATCTACGCCGCGGGCGTGCTTATCGTGCTGTACCTGATAGGCGTCTTCGTATTCGAGCCGGGAATACTTCCTTACGACCCGTATGCGATGATACCGCTCACAGAGCGGCAGATCATGGTTTTTATCCTCGCCGCGGGCGTGTTTCCGATGGCGGTGGCGTGTTTGATGGTTTACATTGCCAACGGGATAAGGGATAGCAGGCGCCGGAACCGGAATCTTTTGCTGATATCCCTGCCGTTGTTTGTCTGCGCGGTATGCCTTTTTGACATTGCGGTCGCTTTCGCGCTGGGGTTAGTCGGCGCCCCTTACGCGTGGGAGAACGCGCCGATGATCGTCTTGAAAACGGCGCTCACCATCCTTCGGGCGGTGTTGTAAACGTATGGGCGCATTCGGGGCGCGAGAGGGGCGCGCGTCAGGACTTCGGGCGAGTTAAAAAAATAATTGCTTTTTTTTTTTTTTCTGATATAATGGGCTCCATAATAAGCAAAAAATAATTCAGATTTTTAGGGGTTGCGTTTATGTCAAAATATATCGACACTGCCGGGGGCCTAACGCGCGTGGGCGGAAATATGGCCCTTTACAAGAAGCTGCTGGGAAAATTCAAAGACGGAAGGTACTGTGAGCAGCTTGACGAGCTGCTGAAGTCCGGGGATATCGCGGGCGCGACGGCGATGGCGCACACGCTGAAGGGCGTCGCCGCCAACCTCTCTCTTTCGGAGGTACACGCGCTGTCGCTGCAAATTGAAACCGCGTTGAAAAGCGGAGACCCGTGGGAGCCGCTTCTGCCCCAACTCGCCGAGGCCGCGAACACGACGCTCGATGAAATCGATGCGCTGTGATTATGCGCCGCGCCTGCGGCGCGGACGTTTGATTGAATGTGCGTGCGCGCACGGAGAACGCCGAGCGTTGCGCGGCGGACGCGATGAGAGCGCTCCCCGTCGCGGCGTCAGTCGCGTTCCCCGCGCCCGCACGGCGCGTTTAATCAGACGTCCGCGCGCCCATGGGCGCGCGGCGGCGGTATTTCTATAGAAATACCGCTATAAATCAGTTTTTTGTGGGGCAATCAGTATGAAAGATTTAGTTTTGATCGTTGACGACGTGGATATCAACCGTATACTGCTCGCCAACATTCTTGAAGACGAATATGATACAATCGAAGCCGCCGACGGCCCGGAGACGCTGGACATCCTGTTCAAGCAAAATATCAGGCCGACCGCGATACTTCTCGACATCGTGATGCCGGGGATGGACGGCTTCGAGGTGATCCGGGAGATAAAAAACAACCCGGAAACCGAAAAAATCCCCGTCCTGTTCATAACAGCGGCGGTGGACGGCGAAAGCGAGTCGCGCGGCCTTAAATCCGGCGCCGCCGACTATATTTCCAAAGAGTTCAACGCAGACGTCGTAAGAACGCGGCTCCGCAACCACATCAGCCTCGCCCGGTATCAAAACGAGCTCGAATCCCTCGTCGAGATAAAAACCGCGGAACTGACGCGTACATACGACCAAATGCTCGAGGCGTTCGCCACGCTCGTCGAGTACCGCAGTCTCGAATCCGGCACTCACATCAAGCGCACAAGTATGCTCTCTGAGCTGATGATAAACAGGCTTATGTCCGACCCGAAATACCGCGCGTATATGGCGGATACCGACATCACGCCTGCCAAAGCGCACTCGATAGTCCGCGCGACAAGCCTGCACGACATCGGGAAAATCGGCATCACCGACGCGATCCTCCTAAAGCCGGGCCGCCTCACCGAAGAAGAATTCGAGGAAATGAAGAAACACACCGTCATCGGCGGCAAAATAATCGACGGGATGCTCGAAACGTTCGGGGACAGCGCCGGTTATCTTTCATACTGCCGCGAAATCGCGTATTACCACCACGAAAGATGGGACGGGCTCGGCTATCCCACGGGCCTCTCCGAGAAGGACATCCCGTTTTCGGCGAGGCTGCTGTCTATCGTAGACGTATACGACGCGCTTGTAAATCAGCGCTGCTATAAGCCCCCGTTTTCGCACGAGGAGGCGATGAGCATAATCACGGAATCGCGCGGCAAGCAGTTTGACCCCGTGCTCGTAGATGTCTTCGTCGAAACAGCGGACAAGTTTGAAAAGCTTGAGGATAGCTTGAAGGATTAAATGTGTAGTGCCACCCGTTACGGCGGGTGGCGCTTCCTTTTGAACCTGCGCGCGGAGAATAAATTACACTTTACAAAACACCTCTCCATATATTATAATAGTAATCTGCGGCTGCGCGGGAGCAGCGCTTTTTTATAAATCGATAAATCTGAAAGGCCGGTGACCCCTAATGACACGCAAACTTAAGACGATGGACGGAAACACGGCGGCGGCGCACGTCGCCTACGCATTCACGGACGTCGCGGCGATTTATCCCATCACACCTTCGTCCACGATGGCGGAGCTTATAGACCAGTGGGCGTCCGAAGGACGGCTGAATTTATTCGGCCAGACCGTCCGCGTCGTCGAAATGCAGTCGGAGGGCGGCGCCGCCGGCGCCGTACACGGCTCTCTGCTCACGGGGGCGCTGACGAGTACGTTTACGGCGTCGCAGGGACTGCTGCTGATGATACCCAATATGTATAAGCTTGCGGGAGAGCAGCTTCCGGCTGTTATCCACGTTTCGGCGCGCACGATAGCGACGCACGCGCTGTCGATTTTCGGCGATCATTCGGACGTTATGGCGTGCCGGCAGACGGGATTTGCGATGCTCGCGTCCAATTCGCCGCAGGAGGCTATGGATCTCGCGGCGGCGGCGCACGTCGCCGCGCTGGATTCGTCAATGCCGTTTTTGCACTTCTTTGACGGGTTCAGAACGTCTCACGAAATGCAGAAGATTGCGGTGTGGGATTATGACGCGCTCGACGGTCTGCTTGATAAACAGGCGCTCGCGCGGTTTCACGCGCGGGCGAACAACCCGAATCATCCCGTGCTGCGCGGCTCGGCGCAAAACGGGGATGTTTTTTTCCAGGCTCGCGAGGCTATCAATACAAAATACGCCGAAATTCCGGACGCCGTGACGCGCGCGATGGACAAAATAAACGCGCTGGCCGGCACGGACTACAAGCCGTTCAACTATTACGGCGCGCCGGACGCCGAGCGCGTGCTTGTGGCGATGGGCTCCGTCTGTGAGACGGCAGAGGAGGTCGTGGATCATCTGAACGCGCGCGGGGAGAAGGTCGGGCTTGTCAAGGTCCGCCTGTTCCGCCCGTGGAGCGCGGAGCGGTTTATCGCCGCGCTGCCGAAAACAGCGAAGCGCGTCGCCGTGCTCGACCGCACGAAAGAGCCGGGTTCCGTCGGAGAGCCGCTTTATCTCGACGTTATGACCTCAGTCGCGACGCACGGCGCGCCGGACGTTTGGGTCTGCGGCGGGCGGTACGGGCTCGCGTCCAAGGACACGACGCCGGGACAGCTTATCGCGGCGTTTGACAACCTGCGCGCGCCCCGGCCGAAAAACGGCTTTACAATAGGCATCACGGACGACGTTACAGGGCTCTCTCTGCCGGTTACGGATGAACCGATCACGACGCCCGACGACATTATCTCCTGTAAGTTCTGGGGCCTGGGCTCCGACGGGACAGTCGGCGCGAATAAGAACTCTATCAAGATAATCGGCGACCATACGGACAAGACGGCGCAGGCGTATTTTCAGTACGACTCGCGCAAGTCAGGCGGCGTGACGATCTCGCATCTGCGCTTCGGCGATTCCGCGATAAAATCGGCCTATTACGTTACAAAGGCGGACTTTGTGGCGTGCCACAACCCGAGCTATCTTGAAAAATACGACGTCGCGCAGGACGTAAAGCCCGGCGGCGTGTTTTTGGCGAACTGCGCGTGGGGCACAGATGAGCTCACTTCGATACTTCCCGCCGCGGCGAAAAAATATATCGCCGAAAACGGCGTTAAGTTTTACGCGATCGACGCGGTGAGCATCGCGAAAGAACTCGGGCTCGGGAACAGGACGAACTCGATATTGCAGGCGGCGTTCTTCAAGCTGTCGAATATACTGCCGATAGACGAGGCGGCGGAATATATGCGCCAAGCCGTGCGCGACACCTACGGGCGCAAGGGCGACGACGTCGTAAATATGAACATCCGCGCGATAGACGCGGGCCTTGAGCGCCTCGTCGAAATAAAAGTCCCGTCTTCGTGGAAGGACGCGGGAGGCGTTCCCGCCGTACTCGCCGAAAATGAAAAAAGCGTCACAAATGTTGAATCCCCCGCCGCCGCTGTCGGCGCTTACTCTGAAACGGTGGTCGTAGGCGGCGGTCTCGCCGCCGCCGCCGTAGGCGGCCAAATGCAAATCAAAATCGACGGCACGGACGCGCTCAAAAACTACGTAAAAAACATCCTGCCGTCGATGAACGCTATGCGCGGCGACAGTCTTCCGGTTTCGGAATTTCTCGGCACCGAAGCAGGTTCTCTGCTTCCGGCGGGGATGGCCGCTTTTGAGAAGCGGGCGACAAATTCGGAGGCTCCGGCCTGGATACCGGAGAACTGTATTCAGTGCAACCGCTGCGCGTATGTCTGCCCGCACGCCGTAGTGCGTCCGTTCGCGTTAGACGCGCAGGAATTAGAGCAAGCGCCCGAGGGCTTTAAGTCGCTGAAAATGACGGGAAAGGGCAACGAATCGTTCGCGTTTTCGATAGTGGTCTCAGCGCTCGACTGCACGGGCTGCGGCTCTTGCGTAAACGAGTGTCCGGCGAAGAAAAAGGCGCTGGAAATGCTGCCGGTTGAGCAGGCGCGGGCGGGACAGGAGCACTTTGACTATGCCGTCGCGCGCGTATCCGCGAAGGACACGGGCTTTGCCGCGAGCACGGTCAAGGGCTCGCAGTTCTTGACGCCGCTTTTGGAGTTCCCCGGCGCGTGCGCCGGCTGCGGCGAAACGCCGTATGCCAAGCTTGTGACGCAACTTTACGGCGAGCGTATGTATATCGCCAACGCGACTGGCTGCTCATCCATCTGGGCGGGCTCCGCGCCGAGCACGCCGTACACTGTGAACCGCGAGGGCCGCGGCCCCGCGTGGTCGAACAGCCTGTTCGAGGACAACGCGGAATTCGGCCTCGGTATGGCGACGGCGTCAAAGCAGCGGAGGGCGAGACTTACGGAGCTTGTAACGGCGTTTGCGGAGAAGTACGGCGGCGGGGAATATCCGTCTCCCGTAGTCCCCGCGCTGCGTAAATGGCTTGAAGCTCGGGACGACGGAGAGGCTTCAAAGGCCGCGTCAAAAGAGCTGACGGAAGTGTTATCCGACGCGACGACATTCACCGACGAGGAGCGCGACGGGTTCAAGGCCCACGCCCCGGAGTTTTTTGAAAAGGTCTGGAACAAGGAAGAAAACCGCTGCGATTGCGATAAATGCAAGCAGGCGCGTGAAATTCTTGAGATGAGCGACTTGTTCGTAAAACCCTCGATGTGGATATTCGGCGGCGACGGCTGGGCCTA
>JAISAA010000309.1 GCA_031266955.1 Oscillospiraceae bacterium
TGATGAAATTGACGATCAACGGATGTGTTTTCGGCACGGCATAGTTCGACAGCAGCCTCGCGCACGCCTCGCCGTCAGCGAGGTCTGTGGGATGATATATCACACCGCGCCACTTGCCCCAACTGTGCGCCCCGCTGCCGATGTAGCCGCTCGGCTTGACGTAGCTCTCCACGAGTTTGAAGTGCGGCGTCTGATATATCTGCTCAAGCAGATTTTCCTCATCGTTTTGCGTGAGGTCGCGCAGTATCTCCCGGCGCAGACGGTACTGTATCACCGGCCCCGCGTTTTCGAGCAGAAAGTCGATCGATTTTTCAAGCATTTTCACTAAAATCCTCTCTGTAAAAATTTTACCTGATTATATCTCGGAACTGCGAAAAATGCAAGCGCGTATGCGCCCGACGGCAACCGAGATCAGCGCGTTAAAAGATTCGCATTTCCCCGTTGCGGAATCGCTTCCGCTGTGCTATAATCTTCATTGTGAGGTGCAATCTATAATGAGAGTCTATCTTGATAACTGCTGTTACAACCGCCCGTTCGACGATTTGTCGCAAGACCGGGTATATCTCGAAGCCGAGGCGGTTATGACTGTCATATCACATTGTGAGCGCGGTGATTGGACACTTGTGACGAGCGGTGTTATCGAATACGAGGCGTCACAGATTTCCGACCTTGGCAAACTTGAAAAAGTGCGAGAATTATGTGCGGTTGCCGACGAGCGTGCTATGCTGACAGACGAAGCGGTAATCCGCGCCGCGCACTTTAAGCAAAAAGGCTTGAGCGATTTTGACAGCTTGCATTTAGCCGTCGCGGCAGCAAATCTTGTTGATGTGTTCCTATCTACAGATGACAAGTTGCTTCGGGCCGCGAGCAGGCTTGAATTAAAAATGAAAGTTATTAACCCTATGATTTGGTTGATGGAGGTTTTGAATAATGAGCAATACCGTGATTGACTACCGTAATCCGAGTGTCGTCCGAGAGGCGGGAATGTCCGCGCTAAAAAAAGAACTCGGCGCTGTTGGGACGGCATATTTCCTGCGGCAATTTTCTGCGGGACAGGGCGACTATACCCGCGAACGCGAAGAACTTTTAGATGGGATCGCGTTTGAAGATATAGTGAATAGAGTCCGTGAGCTTGACGGCAAATCGGCGGAGGTATAATGTCTCCGCCGATTTGGTGGCGTTGGCATTTTGAAAAGACCAGGCTGTTTGTGGTCGAAACAGCCGACGACTTGGACGGCGACGGCGTCCGCGTAACAGCGCAATGGGCAAAGGTTATGGACAAGTACGACCCGACGCATAACAACGCAATTATGCGCTGGAACCGAATGACGGCAAGGCGGAACCACTCTCAGGCGGACGATTTCCGGGTATAAAACCGTTCGCTGTGCGCAATGGATCGCGTAATCAGGCAAAAAGCTTCTGATTTCAACGCTTTTTGCCAAGTATATTTTTTCTGAAAAAATAATTTATTTTCCGCTTGACATTATAGACCGTTGCGGTCTATAATATCTTTATATCGGTCAACAGATTGGTCTAACCATTTTGGGAGGTGGCACATTTGCAGGTATGGAAGGGCGGTGGCAGCTTTGACGCGTTTCACGCGCTCGACGCGGAAAAGCAGACGCGCATTGTCAACGCGGCGCTTGCGGAGTTCGCGGCGAAGGGCTTCAAGCGGGCGTCCACAAACGCGATCGCCGAGAGCGCGCAAATAGGAAAGGGGATGTTGTTCTATTACTTCGGCAGCAAGGATGAGCTGTTCGACTTCCTTTGCCAGTATACCATTGAATTTATGCGAAACAGGTATGTCCGGCGGGTTGAAAGCGATTCGGGAGATTTTCTGCTGCGGCATAAAGCCTTGACCGACGCCAAGAGGAGCGCGATGGCGGAATTTCCCGAGGTCTTTGCGTTGTTCGAGAGCTTCTACCGTGAAGAGAACGCGCCGTACTTCAGCAAGTTTGCGGACGATATCGCCGACATCAAACGGGAGGTGTACTCCAAAATCTATGACGGCGTCGATTATTCGCTGTTCCGCGGGGATATGGACGGCCGCAACGTGGTCAAATACTTAAAGTGGATGATGGACGCCTACGAGACGGAAACTGCGGAACGCCTCCGGCGCGGCGAGTTTGACGCCAATGACGGGCAGTCGCTCGCCGCCGAGTGGTCGCGGTTTTACGCGTTTACGGACGATTTGCGCAAAGCGTATTATAAGGAGGGGAAATCTGATGGAGATCATTGAAATAGGCGGTCTGGTCAAAAAATTCGGCAGGTTCACCGCGCTTGACGGAGTGGATATGTCAGTAGAACAGGGCGAGGTCCACGCGTTTCTCGGGCCCAACGGCGCGGGCAAAAGCACGACGATCCGCTGCCTGCTCGGCATCCTGCGCCGTACCGCCGGAACAGCGCGGATGTTCGGGCGGGACGTTTGGAAGAACGCTGTGGAACTGCACAGGCGCGTCGCGTTCGTGCCGGGCGACGTCAACCTTTGGAACAACTTCACGGGCGGCGAGGTAATAGACCTCTTTCTGTCACTGAACGGCGGAAAGGCGGATAAGAAAAAACGGGAGAATTACCTGAAGCTCTTTGAACTCGACCCTACAAAGAAGTGCCGTACATACAGCAAGGGCAACCGCCAAAAGGTCGCGCTGGTGGCGGCGTTCGCGTCCGACGCGGAATTGTATATCCTCGATGAGCCGACCAGCGGGCTCGACCCGCTGATGGAGAAGGTATTTCAGGACGAGATCGGGAAAATCAAGGCGCAGGGCAAAACCGTCCTGCTCTCGTCGCACATTATGAGCGAGGTGGAAAAGCTGGCCGACAGCATCAGCATTATCCGTGAGGGCAAGGTCGTGGAGAGCGGCTCTATGGCGGATATTTCCGGCAAGGCGAAAGGCAGGACGCTTGAGGAATTTTTCATCTCCGAATACGAAAGCCGGTGAGCGTATGAACAACAATTTTACTCGGCTCGGCATTTACTTAAAGTTTATCTGCCGCAGGGAGTGGGTGGTTTCCGCGGTATGGATAGCCTGTATCGCGGGCTTGTCGGCCATATTCGCCGCGCTGTATCCGGGGCTTTTGCCGACACAGGCGGAAACCGTGCAGATGGCGGCAACGATGAGCAACCCCGCTATGGTCGCCATGATGGGCAGCGTCTACGGAATGGAAAGCCTGACGCAGGCGAGCGTAATGTCGCAGGAGTGCCTGATTTGGTTCCTGATCACCGCCGCGATCATGAACATATTTCTCGTAAACCGCCATACCCGCGCCGACGAGGAACCGGGGCGGCTCGAGATGTTCCGTGCGCTGCCCGTCGGGCGGCTCACGGGAGGCCTCGCGGCAATAACATTCGCGTTCGCCGTGAATTTCATCGTGTCAGTGTTGACGGCGGCGCTGCTGCTCGCGCTGAATATCGGAGGCACGACGGTTGCCGGAGCTTTCGCCTTTGGCTGCGCGGTCGGCGCGGTCGGGTTCGTTTTTGCGGGATCGACCCTGCTCTTGGCGCAGCTATGCTCCACCGCCAATGGCGTAAGCGGCGCCGGTTTTGCTTTGCTCGGATCATTTTATATCCTGCGGGCGATGGGCGACGTCGGCGGGAACGCCCTGTCGTACATATCGCCGTTTGGACTCGGGCTGAAAACAGAGGCGTTTTACAGCAACGCGACCGCCCCGATAATCATATTGCTGATTGAAGGCGCCGTCCTGTCCGTGATCGCCCTTGCGGTCTGCGCGGCGCGCGACCACGGCGCGGGCGTCATCCCCGCGAGCAAAGGCAGAGCGAACGCCTCGCGTATCCTTCGCGGCCCGTTTGGTTTTGTCTGGCGCGTCTCTAAGGGAGCGTTTTTTGGCTGGAGCGCGGGAATGCTCCTGCTCGGCGCGTCCTACGGCAGCGTGTGCGCCGACATTGACCGCTTTGTCGAGAACAATGAAACGATGCAAAAAATCATCAACGCGGGCGGCGGAAACACACTTCTTGACGGCTATGTCGCGATGATTTTCGTCATTATGTCCATAGTGGCGGGCGTCCCGGTCACCCTCACCGCGATAAAAATCCGCAGCGAGGAAAAGCGCGGCAGGCTTGAACAGATTTTCGCCAGAGCGGTCCCGCGCGTGAAGCTCTACGGGGCGTTTATTGCCATTGCAATTGCCGAGAGCGCCGTGATGGAGTTTCTTCTCGCCGCGGGGCTTGGCGCGGCGGCCAGCGGCGAGCTGCCCATCGGAGAGCTGATGAAGGCGGGGCTTGCCTATCTGCCCGCGATTTGGGCAATGGCGGGGATCGCGGCGCTGCTTGTGGGATTCGTCCCGAAGCTGACCGCGCTTGTGTGGGCGGTATTCGGGTACACGTTTGTCGTACTGTTTATGGGCAGGATGATGGATCTGCCCGATTGGGCGGCAAAGCTCACGCCGTTCGGCAGCATCCCGCAACTGCCGGTGCAGGAGTTTACGGTTATCCCGCTGGCCGTGCTGTCACTTGCGGCGGCGGGCTTTACCGCGCTCGGGATTTGGCGGTTCAAGGAGAGAGACGTGGGGTAGCGCTTTATCGGCGGGAAAAACGCGTTTATTATCGTTCTTTCCCCCGGACGTATTGCGAGCATAAATTCACGAAAGTCACTCCCAGTCCTCAGCGTTCAGCCGGGCTTGCAGTTCTTTCAGGCGCGTCTGTCGCGCTTTATAGTCCGGCAGGACTCCGGCGACGATCTCCCAGAAGCGAGGCGAGTGGTTCATCTCCGTGATGTGCGCGAGCTCGTGTACGACGACGTAATCCACCACGTCGCCGCCGGCCATAATAAGGCGCCATGAGAAATTGATAGAGCGCTTCGCGGAGCAGCTTCCCCAGCGGGTATTGGCGCCGTTGATCTTGACGGCAAGCGGTGTTACGCCCATCTGTTTCGCAAATTCAAGCGTTTTCGCGGTAAGGACGCGTTTGGCGAGCAATCGGTAAATTTGAACGCACGCGTCCTTGATCTGCCAGAGCGCGAGCTCCGGCGGCATATAGAACACGCTGCCGTCGAAGCCTGCGCGGTCGCCGGGTCTGGCGGCAATCGGGTACTCCTCGCCGAGATATGTCACGGCGTCGCCGTAGTCCAGCGTGAAGCTCTCCCGCTTTTCGGCGTTCGCGACGGACTTGGCGAGCGTTTTTTCTATCCATTCTCGCTTGGAGCGTATGAACCTGTCGATATCCGCTTTCGGCACTTTCAGCGGCGCGCGAACCTCGACCGCTCCGTTGCGGACGTACAGCCCTATCGTCTTACGGCTTGAGCGCGTGAGGGTATAATCTGTCATTTTATCTTGAACCTGTTCCCGGTGTTCGCGTACACGGCGGCGAATATCACAAGCCCAAGCACCGCCGGTATATACACAAACGGATACCAGCCTAACCCGAAGCCCATTGGCAGCGTAAGAACGCCGACGCCAAGCAATATTTTTCCCATAAACCTGCACAGTCCCGCTTGGTCGTACCGCCGCTTTTCGCGCTCCGGCAACATATTGAAGCCGGCGATAAGCCAAGCGCCGCGACCGCGGAGCAGGATAATTGCCATTGAGATGATCGCGGCTCCGAGGACTCCGCTGATGATTAGGGCCGGTAGAGATACGCGCATAATCCGTCCTCCCTTAGCAGCTACAGCTTTTTCGCGCTCATTCCCTGCCACGAGGGCAGCGCCGAATAGGGGTACACCGTCCAGTCGTATTTCGATTTATCTACCCACGAATACGCCGACAAATCGTCCTCATACGACTGCATATCGCGGTAGTCGCACAGCGTGAAGCCGGCGCCGAGCAGCGCTTGCAGGAAATCCTGCGCTCTCCAGTGGTAAGTCGGCGGGTCTCCGAACGGGCCCGTCGCGGTGTACGGCTTTATAAACCGGACGACCTGTTCCTCCTCATATGTATTCTCGTTAAAAGGCCGGTAGAACGGGTGT
>JAISAA010000085.1 GCA_031266955.1 Oscillospiraceae bacterium
ACGCTGCGCCACACCGTCATACGCACGTTTGAGAACAAGCGCCTGATCATCCCGAATTCCGATATGAACAAGGCGGCAATAGAAAACTCAAGCTACGGCGACAGCAAGGTCTGCTTCCCGCTGGAATTTTCGATAACCTACGAGTCCGACGCGGACGCGGCGATGCAGGTGATACGCAACGCGATACAGCGCCACCCGAAATACGACGAAGATAAGGCCGAGGAAGCTCTTGCGGCGGGGCGAGACCCCGTGGAGGTGCTGGTAAACCGTCTTGAAAGCTCCGGGATCGTATTAAAGGTGTGGGTATGGGCGGAAAGCCTCGGCGTGTCGAACAGGATGAAAAGCGATATTTACTTGGAGGTGCGGCGGCGCTTCGGGTTCGCGGGCGTGGACTTTGCGTATCTCGGACATTGGGGCGCTGATAAAAAGCAAACCCCTCCGCCCCCTGCGGGGGCACCTCCCCTTTCAGGGGAGGCAAATCGCTGTCCGGACCGGACTCAGAGTGATAAGGAGGAAGGATAAATGGCCGAAAACAAAAGCTTTACGCGAAAGCGCGTCGCCGCGATACACGATATATCCGGCTTTGGAAAATGCTCGCTGACCGTCGCGCTGCCGATCCTCTCCGCGGCGGGGATCGAATGCTCCGTCATCCCGACGGCGGTGCTCAGCACGCACACCGGCGGCTTCACCGGCTACACCTACCGTGACCTGACAGAGGATATTCTGCCGGTTTTCAGGCATTGGCAAAGCCTCGGCCTGACGTTTGACGCCGGATACTCCGGCTTTTTGGGCTCGCCGGAGCAGCTTGAGATAGTCGCCGGGATTTTCGGGGAAATGAAAAACGACGGGGCGATGATCGTCGTCGATCCCGTTATGGCCGACGACGGAAAGCTGTACTCGACGTTTGACGCCGCGTTCCCGGACGGTATGCGCAGCCTGTGCGCCGGCGCGGACGTCATAGTCCCGAACATAACGGAGGCCGCGCTTATGACCGGCGCCGAATATAAGGACGGCCCGTATACGCGGGAATATATCGAAAAGCTCCTCGCCCGGCTCGGCGGGATAACTGACGCTCTCGCGGTCTTGACGGGCGTGTTTTTTGACGAAAAAGAGCTCGGCGCGGCGCTGCTTGACCCAAAAACGGGAAAAACCGCCTACGCGCTCGCGCGGCGCGTCCCCGGCAGCTATCACGGCACGGGAGACGTGTTCGCGTCCGTGCTCGTCGCGGGGCTTATGCGCGCGCTGCCGCCGGCTGACGCGGCGCGCGCGGCGGCGGAGTTCACGTCCGCGGCGGCGAGGCGGACAAAGGACGCCGGAAGCGACCCGCGCTTCGGCGTCCTTTTCGAGGAAGGGCTCAGTATTAAAGCTTTGTTGTAATGTGAAAGGCATTAAGGGGCGGCGATCGATGCGCGCCGCCCCTCACCTCGCATAACGGCAGCAAGCAAATCAACGCGCCGGACTTCAAGCAACGCAAAAAAAGCAAAAAATTTTTCATTAGCCTATTGACATACGCGCTTTAGTGTTATAGAATACATTTCGCAAGTGATTAGCGAATTTTAACGCGATGTCCGCGCCGGCCCACGCGAAAGGGTGCGTTCAAGCTTAGAGTTTCTAAAAACTAACTCAAAAAATCACCGTTTCAGATGCGGAAAAACAGGCGAAACGCTCAGAAAGCTCATTGCGGCAAGCGTGTTAGTCAAAATGAATTTTACTTAACTATATAAACAGAGGAGAATGTACATATGAAGAAAATAATTGCGGTGATTGCGCTTGCGGCTGTCCTGTCCTGCGCGCTCGCGACGGCGGCCTCTGCGGCTTACGACACCTGGGGCGAGGTCGTCGATGAAATGTCCGCCGTGTGCGACGAGGCTTATGATATATACATATCCGGGGACGTCGGCGGCGCGAAGGCCAAGGTGGACGTCGCGTATTTCAGCTATTACGAAAAGCTGGGCTTCGAGCGCACCGTTATGGCCTACGTCTCCGGAGACCGGGCCTCGCTCGTCGAATATCAGTTCAGCTTTATAAAAAAGGCGATGACGAACGGCGAAGCCGCCCCGGAAATACGCACGGAGCTCGATCTGCTCGTGCAGTATCTGCGCGAGGACGCAAACCGGCTTGACGGCAAGGAGGAAAGCGCCCCCGCGGTATTTCTTGCCTCGCTGCTTATTATCGCGCGCGAGGGATTTGAGGCTATAATCATCGTCGGCGCGATAGTAGCGTATCTCGTGAAAAGCGGGAACGGGAAAAAGACCGCGGCGGTATACTGGGGCTCCTTGATAGCGCTTGGAGCAAGCGTTTTGATGGCGATCGCGCTCAGCCGCCTTTCCGCCATAAGCGGCGCGAATCAGGAGATCATTGAGGGCGTTACGATGCTTATCGCCGTCGCCGTGCTTTTCTATGTGAGCAATTGGATGGTCGGGAAAGCTGAGGCGGACGCCTGGAGCGGGTATATCGAGAGCAAGGTTGAAAGCTCGCTTGCCCGCGGGAGCGTGTTTTCGCTGGCGTTCGCGGCTTTTCTCGCGGTGTTCAGAGAGGGCGCGGAGGTGATACTGTTCTATCAGGCGCTTTTGGCGGATACGCAAACTTATATCAATATGATTTGGGCGGGTCTCGGCGTCGGCCTTGTCGCGCTCGTTGTCATATACATACTTATCCGTGTTTTGAGCTTCCGGCTGCCGTTGAAGCCTTTCTTTCTCGGGACAAGCATTCTGCTGTCCGTCATGGCAATATCCTTTATCGGTTCCGGGATCAAAGAGCTCCAGGAAGGCAACGTCATCGGCGTTACTCCCGTGAACGGACTTTCATCCGTGGATCTGCTCGGTATTTATCCGACGCTTGAAACGCTTATCCCGCAAGCTGTTTTGCTTGCGATCACTGTTGCAACCTTTGTGCTGCAAATACGAAAATGGAAAAAAGCAAGGGAACGCGCAAGCGCCGGGGAGGTGAAGAGCTAAGGCGACGCGGTCACAAGCTTGCAGATATAGCGAAACCGTATATTTCTTAAATTATTTTTGGAGGGTAAACATCATGAAAACGAAAAAGACACTCGCACTGATCCTCGCGGCGATGCTCGCCGTATCCGCGCTGGCGGCCTGCCAGTCAAATTCCACGCCGAACACATCCCCGACGCCGACCATCGAACAACACAACGACACCCCGAACGACTCTACAAGCGTTGACGCCCCCGGTCCCGGCGAGGAAGCCGGCTTTGAGGAAATCTCACTTGGCGACGACATAGAACTCGGCCCCCTGAACGTGGCGGGAGTATACTTCCAGCCCGTGGATATGCTGCCGGCGGGCAACAGCCTCCCCGCGTCAGAATCCGATATGCATCTGGAAGCTGACATCTCCGCGCTGTCAAACGACCTCGGCTACGGCATCGGCGACTTTGTCCCGAACCTCACTGTGAAATACGAGCTTGAGGACGACGCCGGCGTCATCACGGAGGGCACGTTTATGCCGATGAACGCCTCCGACGGTCCGCACTACGGCGCGAACGTCAAATTCCCCGCGGCGGGCGATTATAAAGTGCGTTTCATCATCACAAATCCCGAGGCGCAGGGCTATCTCCTGCACGTTGACCAGGAAACAGGCGTCTCAGGCCGCTTCTGGGACGAGCCGCTCGTCGCGGAATGGGACTTTGAGTTCTTCCCCCGCGAGTGGTAAGCACATCAAGCTGACATCCTTTTGCCGCGGAGCGCCGGGTACACACGCCGGGCGCCCCGCGGCCTCGCCGCGAAAACGGCGGAAAACATCGAATAAAGAAATTATG
>JAISAA010000106.1 GCA_031266955.1 Oscillospiraceae bacterium
GCAATTTTCCGCCGTCACCGTTACGGTGATGGTTTGCCCGACGTCTTCCGAAACGAGCGTGTAGCTTTGCTCCGTCGCGTCGTTGATTCCGGTATCGTCGTGCTTCCATTGGTAGGAGAAGAGTCCAAATTCTGTTACGCCAATGTTGTCCGGCTCGAAAGTAAGGTCGCGTGTATTTGCCGTCAAGGTTTCGCCGTAGGTGGGCGCGCCGGTGATTGTGACCTCGCCGGTAAGCGCCGGTATCAGGGGGATAAAACCTGTATTCGAGTCATTTGCATACGCGATGCCTTTCTGGCCATCTTGCTCATCCCATACCGCTGTTGTGCTGGCGGGCGAAAGGGAGATGTCCGTTGGCGTGCCGTTCTCGTACCCCGTATTGCCCGCAGCTTTGTTCCACGCGATAACGACGCCTGTGCCGCTCGCGCCGGTAAAGCCCGGCCCGGTGGTATTGCTAGTCAAAAGAATCACATTGTCGGAGCCGGTAATGCCGCTTCCGTAGGCGAACACAAGACCGCCGCTTACCGTTACGGTGACGGAACCGTTGACTCCAAAAATACCGTAGCCCCGTGTATTGGTGACTGTGCCCCCGCTGACCGTAACGTTGGCGCCGACGACATAGATGGCGGTGCCCGTCGCTGTGCTGACCGTAGCCTCATCCTTCACTTCCACATTGCCGCGTGAATCGATGGCAATGCCGTTACCTCCCATCGCCTGCACCTTTCCCGTACCGCTTATCGTAACAGTGGAGCGGTTGCTGATGGATTTAATAACGTGTGTGCCAGCGGACGAGCTGCTTATCGAGCCGCCTGTGCCCACCTCAAACGCGCCGTTGTCGGATAGCTGGATCAAGCCGTAGCTGGAAAACCCGTTGTCGGAATACGTGGCTTGCCAAAGCACTTTGACGTTCGCAGGGATATTCAGCGTAAGCAATTCGCTCACGCCGGTTTTGCTGCCGGTAACGGTAACGGTATCAGCACCGTTACTTTTCGCGCTGTTTATCACGGTTTGGATGTTGCCTTCGATAGTTCTGACGTCTTGGGTTTGGAGTAATTCGATAACAAAGGGAGGGTCTGCCGCGTTCGTCGCCAATGAAAACACAAATAAAAGGGTCAATACCGTCGCCGCCGCAATCCGCAAGGGTAAAAAGCTCCTCTTTGTTTTCATTTTGCCTGACCTCCGCTTTTTCTCAATGTAACCTGCTTCGCAGAGTGTTACATTACCCGATTATCATTGAGTTCGCAGTTGTAAGCGGCGGAAAGCTTCACTTGCCGCGGGACGAAAAACAAGAATTGCGGCGGCATAAAACCCGGTAAACGGAATAGCAAAAACGCCAATGTAACACTCTGCGAAATGTGTTACATTGGCGTTCATATCAAAAGGAGGAATTCATTATGGCGGTTACTCAACCGGTTCGCAGCAAGCATCAAGTCCGCGAATTGGCGGCTTACTACCTCAAACGCGGCGAAATCCGCAACCACGTTCTCATCGTGATGGGCGTCCACACCGCGCTGCGCATTGGCGACCTCTTGCGCTTGACGTGGGACGACATTTACGACTTTGAGCGCGGGAGAGTCCGCGACAGCGTAAGCGTTACCGAAAAAAAGACCGGCAAATCCAAGACCGTTGCCCTCAACGACCGTATCCGCTCAGCTCTTGCGCTGTACGCTCCCGCGGCGAAACGCGGAAAAGCGCTCATTGAGAGCCGAAAAGGAACGGGCAGGGCTATCAGCCGTATTCAGGCTTACCGCCTCATCAGAGCCGCAGCCGAAGCGCTCGGCTTCATTGCGCGCGTGTCCTGCCATTCGCTGCGCAAGACGTTTGGCTATCACGCTTGGAAGTCGGGCGCGAGCCCGGCGGTCATTATGGACATATACAACCACTCCTCTTTTTCCGTCACGAGGCGTTATCTCGGCGTCTCGCAGGACGACAGGGACGAGGTGTACCGAAAGCTCGCCGGGGTCGTCTGAGCTTGCCGACGATGTCAGTATATCACAGGCTTCGGAGGAATTCAACAGCTTTCAAATTTTGTTTTTTGTGGGCGGCAGCCTCGCGCCTGCCGCCCGATATTCCACCCGCCGAGCGTGAATACCGGCAGGAGGCTGCCGCGCGCGAGGCTCGCCCTGAGCTCCGCCGTTACGGACGCCGTTTCGCCGGGCATCAGCGTGAAATATCCGTCGCTGAAAAACACGGGCGGGACGTCTGTCCCGTCCGCCTCCGACGCGCTTATACTCAGCTGTACGGCGGGGATGCTTCCCGTGTTTTTGATGATAAGCTCGTATCGCGCCGTGTCGCTTTTGCCGGGCGCTGCGGTTTCGTCCGCGACTGTCAGCGTCACCTCGGCGGGCGGGAGGGTCGCGAGCGCGCGGTAATTTTGATACTCGCGCCGGTTGTGCCAATATGTGTTCTCGCCCAATACGGCGCGGTTTTCGTCGAGAAGGCGCAGGCGCAGGAACACTAGGTCCGTGCCGGACGCCGAAAAATCGAGCGCGGCGACGTACGCTCCGCTCGAATCCGCTTCCAGCCGCGCCGCGCCGTACTCCCGCGACGAGACTATCTTGCCGTACAGATCGAATATCTCGGAGACGACCGTGACGTTTTTATACTCGCGCGGCGTGTGGTTTGCAAGCAGGATCTTGTCGTTTCGGGGGTCCCATATGGCGCGCGTCGGCTGGTTGCCGGCTTTCGCGCCGAAATAGCCGCCGTTCGTGCCGAGATACCAGTCATACGTTTGCCACATCAGGCTGGGCCACGACGATTGGCTCATCCACATTAGCAGGCCGCCGGAGCGCCGCGCGCCGAGCGCCTCGAAAAGGCCGCGGTGATGCTCGAAGTTTATCATCTGCGCCGAGCGGCAAAAGTCCTCAAAGCTCCAGGCCGCACCGGCTTCGGACGTCATCTTTTTGACGGCTTTTTTGTACTCGCGGAAAACGGGATCGGCCTCGTCCGGCATTTGGCCCTGGACGTCGTCGGCGGGGATGTCAAAATCGCCGCCGAGATAGTCTTGCACCGCGGACATATAGCTTGACGCGGGGCCGTTCATATGATAAGTCCAGTCGTGCAGCGCCCAGACCTCCGAGATGGGCCAAAGCTTTTCGGGCGCGAGGAATTTTTTAAGGCTTTTTATCTCCGGCACGTTGGGAATGCCGCGCTCAGAGCGGATGACGGGGGACGTCACATCGTCAAAATACTGCTTTATCCCGCGCGAGCCGCCCTGCCAAGCGAGGGAGTACCCGCCGCCGGAGCCGACGGGCGGCATGGCGGAGCACGGGAAATACAGCCTTGTTCCGTCGAGCGTTTCGGTGAGGCGGCGCAGCGGCTCATCGAGCTCCGGCGGAGGATTCCCCTCGTTGCGGCCGCAGTAGAGCGCGAGCGCGGCGTGCGCGCGGTATTTCTTTATCTTGTCCTCGGCGTTTTCGAGGAAGAGCGGAACATCGTTCGGGTGCGGGCCGTCAACGGGGTTGGCGAGCCAAAAGTCGTCCCAGATGAGCACGCCGTACTTATCGCACGCGTCATAGAACGCGGGGTGATTCGTCATACCGATCCAGTTGCGGATCATCGTCATGTTCGCCTCCGCGTGGAGGCGGACCTTATCGTCGTAAGTGTCGGGGGCGTCGAGCTTCAGCCCGTCGTCCATCCCCCAGTTGCCGCCCTTCGCGACTATGCGGACGCCGTTGCAGTACAGCGTAAGCAGCCCGCCGTCTATCGGATATGAAAACTTGCGCACGCCGAATTTGAAGCTCGCTTCGCTTGCGGCGGTGTTTTGCGTTTTCACGGAAATCCGCGCCGTGTACAAAAACTGCTCTCCGTATGTATTCGGCCACCACAGGCACGGATTTTCAAGCGTTATCCCGCCGATCTCCAGCTCCCGCGTTTCGCCGGGGGCGAGCGTGAGTTTTTGGGAAAACGCGGAGTTGCCCGGCGTGATGAGCCCTTCGACGGCTGCGGTCACGGGCGCGGCTTCGAGATTCCGAACCGTGGCGCGGAAAGTCAGGCGCGCCGCCGAGCTGTCGAGCGCGAACTGACGAGTCATGCTTTGTTCGACCGCGTCCGGCGCCTCGGCGTACACGCGCAGCGCGTGTACAATAGTCGGGTATTTTCTGCCGCCGAGCTCGCGGCGCTCTATGGACTTGAACCGGATATACCGCGCCTGCCGCGGCGCGAACACGGGGAAGGGCGCGGGGCGCCCCGGTCCCCAGCTTCCCATATCGACGACGGGCAGCGCCGTCGAGCCCCGGACGCTGTCAGAAACGGCGTGGCCCTCGTATTCGTCCGTTCCGGGATTCGGCGGCGCAGTTTGTACGCCGAACCATGGCGTCGCAATATCCCCGCCCGGGTGCGCGTCGAAATTCTCCCAAGCTTCGCCGTCGAGGGACGCTTCTATCTTGAATCTCGCGGCATAGCGGGATTCGAGGTCCGCGGCCGCGCCGCCCGGCTGGCTCCCCCATATTATCGTGACGGAGCCGACTGTTTTCGCCTCGCCGAGGTCTGTCACAAAGCTTTCTCCGTCCCGGTCCGCACCCGTGAACCCGGTATTGAGCCCGCGCGCGAGGTCCTCGGCGGCTATCGCGGCGGAGACCTCGCGTATGTCTAAATCAGTCTCTATCCACGGGTCGATAAGCTCCGCGCCGGCGCCGTAGGAGACGTGAAAATCGCCGTAGATGCCCGTGTTGCGCCCGCGGATCGTCGGCAGCCAGTCCCAGCCTACGCTGGCGTGAAGCGTCGGATTGTCGGCGCCGAGCAGCCCTCCGTTCGGGCCCGGGCCCTCGGCCAGACCCTGAGTCGTGACCTCTCCCGGCGTATCGTTTTTATATATCAACACCGCCACAGCGTTGATCTCGCCGAAATTGACGAGCTCTGTTACGTCGAGCTTCGCGCGGATGAACGCGCCTTCTATCGTCTTTTCGCGGTTCGGCAACGCGTTCGGCAGCTTTTTTCCGTTAAAATAGACGTCCGCTTTCCAATTTATCGCGTCGAAATTCAAAAATACGCGCTCGCCGCGCCGGGCTTCCGGGATCGTCAAGAGCTTTCTGTACCAAAAATCCGCCGTGAAGAACGATTCGGAGACCTGGAACTGCCAATCGTCGTAGTTCGGGTCCGGTATCGCCCCGGCCTTCAGATAAGAAACAAGCGCCGTGCCGGGGACGACGGCTGGCAGCCAGCCGGAGGCGTCATAGCCGGGAAGCGATATTTCCGACGGATCTGACGTGCGTACGCGCACGGGGAACGCGGCGTTTGCCGCGGACGCGGATTTCGTTCCATATCTGTTATCTGCTAACTGTTCACCGTTCACTGCGGTCGCCCGCTCAATATACCAGCCGCAGTCCGTGGTGTAATTCAAGTCGTTTTCGCCGAACACCTCGAGCCGCCTGACCTTATAGCACTCCCCGGAGGAGCTTCGGCACAGCAACCGGACGTAACGCGCGGAGGCGTTTACCGCGTTCTCGTCAACGTCCGCCCAGCTTTCGGCGTCGTCTGATATGCCGATCGAATAGTCCTCCGTGCGCGCGTCGCCCCATTGTATGGCGACGCGCGAGATTTGCGTCTTGACGCCGAGATCGACGTACAGCCACTCCTCGCCGCCGCCGGCGCTTATCCATTCGCCATAGCTTTGCGTCGCGAGGTGCGCCGTCGAGTTGTAGTCCGCGGAAGAGGACGCCCACGCGGCGCGGCGGTATGCTGTGTCTTTTATCATCGATTATCAGTCCTTTGCCGATTTTGCGATAAGTATATCACCCGGCAGCGGCGGATACAATTGAATTTTCCCGGGATCATACGAAGGATGGGGCCCTGCGCCGCGCGCTTCAAAATATGGCGAACCACACGGCGACGACCGCGCCGAGCGCTATCCTGTACCAGCCGAAGCCCGTGAAGCTGTGCCTTTTGACAAAGCCGACAAGAAATTTAACGGCGGCAAGCGACACCGCGAACGCCGCCGCGGTCCCGGCGAGCAGCACGGCAAGCTCCTCTCCGGTAAACGCAAAGCCGAATTTGAAAAGCTTCAGCGCCCCCGCGCCGAGCATCACAGGCAGGGCGAGGAAAAACGTATACTCCGCCGCCGCCCCGCGCGACGCGCCGAGCAGCATCGCCCCGATTATCGTCGCGCCGGAGCGCGAGGTGCCCGGTATCAGCGACAAAAGCTGAAAAAGCCCGATCATCAGCGCGTATTTATATGTCAGGCTTGAGGTCTGCGTGATTTCGGCCCGCTCAGAGCCCGCGGCGGCTTTCGCGCGCTTTTCTATAAGGATGAATACTATCCCGTAAAAAATCAGCGCCGCCGCAACCGTTTGCCAATTAAAAAACAGCGCGTCTATTTTATCGTCGAACAAAAGCGCTATCACGGCGGCGGGTACGCTCGATACGAATATGCGGCCCCACAGCGTCCAGACGCCCCGCCGCTCCGGGCGCGTCATTCCGGGATAAAACGGAAAAAGCCGCCGGAAATATATGACCGCGACGGCGAGCACCGCGCCGAGCTGCACCACCACTAAAAACACCTCGCGAAATTCCTGCGACACGCCGAGCCGCAAAAACTCGTCGAGCAGGATCATATGCCCGGTGCTGGATACCGGCAGCCATTCCGTGACGCCCTCCACTATGCCGATAATAACGGCCTTTATAAGATTTAAGAGCATTTATTCCACCGTCACGGCCTTAGCGAGGTTGCGCGGCTTATCGATGGGGCAGCCGCGAAGCAGCGCGACGTAGTACGCGAACATCTGGAGCGGCAGGACGCCGAGAGAGGGCAGCAGCATATCGTGCGTGTCGGGGACTGTAATCACGTTTTCGGACGCCTCCGCTACGCGCGCCGCGCAGCTTTGCGTCGTCACGGCGAGTATGCGCGCGCCGCGCGAGTGCGCCTCCGACGCGTTGCTCATCGTCTTGTCTATGAGCTTTTCATACGTCGCGACGGCCACGACGAGCGTGCCGTCCACGACGAGCGCCAGCGGCCCGTGCTTGAGCTCGCCCGCCGCGTACGCCTCGGAGTGGATATACGATATCTCCTTGAGCTTCAGCGAGCCCTCGAGCGACAGCGCGTAGTCGATATTTCGCCCTATGAAGAAAATGTCCTCGTTGTTGAAGTATATAGACGCGAGATATTGGATGGCATGCTTGTCGTCTATCACGAGCTGCATCTTCTCCGGCAAACGCTGCAGCTCGGTCACGACCTCGGCGCACTGCGCGCCCGACATCGCGCCGCGCTTTTGCGCGAAGTGCAATGTGAGCAGATACGTGACGGCGAGCTGTGTGCTGTACGCTTTCGTCGAGGCCACGCATATCTCCGGGCCCGCCCACGTGTACAGCACCCAGTCGGATTCGCGCGCTAACACACTGCCGACGACGTTCACTATGGACAGGACGCGGGCGCCGAGCCGGTGCGCCTCGCGCATCGCCGCGATGGTGTCAGTCGTCTCGCCGGACTGGCTTATGCAGATGACGAGCGTCGTCCCGTCGATTATCGGCTCGGAGTACCGAAACTCGGAGGCCATCACGGTTTCCGCCGGGATCTTGGCGTATTTTTCAAAATTGTATTTCGCCGCAGCGCCGACATACGACGCCGTGCCGCAGCCTACGATATAAATCTTGGATATATTTTTGACGTACTCGTCCGGGATATCCGCATCTCCGAGTGTGACGCGCCCGCCGGATATGCGAGGAGAGACGGTCTTGCGCAGCGCGTCGGGCTGCTCCAGTATTTCCTTTATCATGAAGTGCTCGTACCCGCCCTTTTCCGCGGCGGACACGTCCCAATCCACGTGCTCGGGCGTCTTCACTATCTCCTCCAAGTCGCAGTTGTACACCGTGACGCCGGCGGCGGACACCACGGCGATCTCGTCGTCCTCGAGCCTTGCGACCTCGCGCGTGTGCGTTACGAGCGCGGCCACGTCGGACGCTATGTGGTTGCACCCGTCGCCGAAACCGAGCACGAGAGGGCTCTCCTTGCGCGTGGCGATTATTACGTCGGGGCGGTCCTCGCACAGTATGCCCAGTGCGTAAGAGCCCTCCATCCGCCGCGCCGCCTGCGCCACGGCGCGCACGGCGTCGCCGTGCTTGTTATAGTAGTGCTGTATGAGGTTCACGGCGACCTCCGTATCCGTCTCGCTGTTGAACGCGAAGCCCTTCGACACGAGATACTCGCGAAGCTTCGCGTAGTTTTCGATTATGCCGTTGTGTACGACGGCTATCTTGCCGCCGTCGCTGATGTGCGGGTGCGCGTTTTCGTCCGTGGGGCGCCCGTGCGTGGCCCAGCGCGTGTGGCCTATGCCCACATGCCCCGGAAGCCGCCGCCCGTCCTCCACGATGTCGCACAGCGCCTGCACGTAGCCCGCCGCCTTGGCGACCGTCAGCCCCCCGCCGCCGCACACGGCGACGCCCGCGGAGTCGTACCCCCTGTATTCGAGCTTGCGCAGCCCGTCGAGCATAATGGGGACGGCCTCGTCCGTCCCTACGTATCCTACTATTCCGCACATGAGAATGATCGCCTCCTAGTCGATAGGATAGTTCTCCGTGAAGCACGCGTCGCAGAACTTACACGCCGAATCCGGAGCTATCTTTGCCAGAGCGCCGACGCTCAAAAAGCCTATGCTGTCGGCGCCCAGTATACCACACATCTCCTCGGTTGTATACTTCACCGCTATCAGGTTCTCCTTGTCGGGTATGTCCGTGCCAAAGTAACACGGGCTGATGAATTTGGGCGCGGACGACAGCAGGTGCACCTCGCGCGCCCCGGCGTCGCGCAGGAGCTTTATTATCCGTATGGACGTCGTGCCGCGCACGATGGAGTCGTCTATCATGACGACGCGGCGGCCGGACACCGTCGCGCGCAGCGGGTTGAGCTTGAGCCTCACGGCTTTTTCACGGCTGACCTGCCCCGGCCTTATGAACGTCCTGCCCACGTATCTGTTCTTTATAAAGCCGTCGTTGTACGGCAGGCCGGACTCTATGGCGTAGCCCTTTGCGGCGACGAGGCCGGAGTCGGGCACTCCGACCACCACGTCGGCGTCTATCGGGTACTCGCGGGCGAGATATTTGCCCGCGAGCAGCCGCGAGTCGTAGACGCTCTGGCCGTCTATCACGCTGTCAGGGCGGGCAAAATAGAGGTACTCGAATATGCACAGGCTTGAGGGGGCACCGCAGTTATCGCGGTCGCTGTGCAAGACGCCGTTGTACACCCACACGACCTCGCCGGGCTCCACGTCACGCACGAAGACCGCGTCTACGGCGTCCAGCGCGCACGACTCGGAGGCGAACACGTACGCCCCGTCGCGGACGCCTATGCACAGCGGGCGGAAGCCCCACGGGTCGCGCGCCGCGAGCAGCTTGCGCGAGGACATCACCACGAGCGAGAACGCGCCCCGCAGGCGGAGCATGGCGCGCTTTACGGCCTCCTCGACGCTCCCGCAGCGCAGGCGCTCCTGCGCGATTATATACGCGATGACCTCAGAGTCGGTCGTCGTGTGAAAAATGGCGCCCTTGT
>JAISAA010000118.1 GCA_031266955.1 Oscillospiraceae bacterium
TTTCCGCGCCCTCTGCCTGTTTCCTGTGAATCTAAATGCTGATACTGCTCGCTGTCTGCCGTAAAACTAATTGGCATTACTGAGATTCTTCGAAAATGCTATATCGCTACTCGCACCACCTGTAAGTTAAGCCCCCGACATAATTTTTCAAGAAAAATTATGTCGGGGGCTTAACTTCAAACAGGGGAGTTTCAAGCCAGCTTCCAAACCGCAAGAGCGAGCAGCGCAAGCCCACCCGCGGCGGACATCGACCGCCCGCGTGCAAGCTTGGTTCCGTGAAGCACGCCCCCGAGCTTTACGCCGAGCGCTATCGCGGCAAGGCAGAATACCGCCGACATTGCGGTCATAAGCCCTATGCCGCCACCGCAAGCTCCGACGCCAAAGCCCGCCGCCGCCCCGTCAACGCTCATAGCGACAGCCAAAAAGGCGCTCTCGCGCAAGGACAGCTCGCCGAAATGGCGGGCGCCGGATCCTTCGCGTTCGATACAGGCACGTTTAATGCAGGCTTTAGTGCTTTTCGCGGCGCGGAAGCGGCGTATCGCGGCCTTTACGGCGCCGTCAAAAACTCTCGACAGGCCGACGGCGCACAGCGCTAAAAATCCCACGGCTTTCGCCGCCGCGGGGGCAACGAGCGGTCCAGCGGCGGCGCCGAGAAGCCCGGACGCGGCGAAAATCGCCGTGCAAACGAGCGCCGAGACAAGCCCGGCGCCGCGGGACACGCGCACCCCGTCCGCGCCGTAAGCGATGAACGCGACAAAAATATCGGTCGAAAGAGACAAGGCGAGCAGCGCGGACTCGGCCAAAACGCGGTATGTAAAAAGCAAACGATCACCCCCGGGCATATTATTCGGGAGCGAGCGTGTGTGTGAGCGCTCAATGACGCCGACGCCGCTTCGGTCAAGCTCGTTTTATCAAAAAATATTTTTTACTTAACGCTTAAAAAACACTTGACAATAGTACTATATAGTATTATGCTATACAGAGGAAGGAGGGCTTATGAAAACACACGGCGGTTTCCTCATCTCGCAAATCGGGCGGCTTCAGGCGAGGGTTTTTCAAAAAATGCTGCGGGAGAGCGGCGTGGACGCCTTTAACGGCGCGCAGGGGCGGATACTATATGTACTGTGGGAAAACGAAATACTTACCATAACGGATGTAAGCCGGCTGACTTCGCTTTCCAAAACAGCGCTCACCAGTATGCTCGACCGCTTGGAAGGAGGCGGATTGATCAAGCGAGTGCCCGACAAGCAAAATCGCAGGCAGATTTTTGTAACCATCACAGAAAAAGCCAAGTCCTACCGCGACGAGTACGAGCGCGTTTCACAGCGTATGAACGAGCTGTTCTACAAAGGCTTCGACGCGGCGGAAATCGCGGAGTTTGAGGAACATCTCAAAAAAATCATTCAAAATCTGGAGGGTCAATAAAAATGACAAAAGTATCACTCGTTAACGCAGACGGATCACCGAAAAAAGGAAACGACTATTGCCCGCAGGCGCCATTTATCTTTGGTACATACAAAGACGACGGAAAGCCGAACTTCGGGATGTTCAACTGGCTGAGCTATTGCTGGGACGGCGAGTGCCATGTCATGTGCGGCATCGGAGGCGAGAAGCTGACGAAAGACCGCATCCACGCGACAGGGGTGTTTTCGGCGAACCTCGTCACCGAGAAGCTTGTCCCGTTGGCGGATTGGTTCGGGAACCATTCCGGGAACGAGACGGACAAGGCGCTCGCGAACGTCAAAATCGAACGCGGCTCGCTTTTGAACGTCCCGACACTTGCCGACAGTCCGTGGACATATGAGCTTGAGGTCAAGCATAGCATTCCGTTGGACGACGGCGAGATTTTCGTCTGCCGCATAGCGAATATTCTTGCCGACGAACGCCTTACAGACGAAAACGTCAGCGTGGACGAGCGTTTTAAGCTGGTTAGGTCGGCGCTTGTGGCCGGGGTCGGGCGGTATTACGGAGTCAACTCAACGCCGCTCGGCAAATGGGGGGACTGGCGGGACGCGAAGCTATAAACTAAGAGCCATTTCACAAATGACGCCGCCGCCGAAAGATGCGTTAAACGGCGTGCCGCGCCGCTTCGGTCAAGCGCGTTTTATCATAAAAATCTTCTCCGTACGCAACTCGCCAGACGCGGATTTGCGTTCCAGCATCGCGTTCAAATAACGGAAGAACTCGCGGGCGTCGGTCGAATCCTCACGGTTCATATGCAATACAACTCGCCCGTGACACGCAAGCCGCTTGCTGCCGTTGAATTTATAGAGTGTCGAGCCGAGACAGCGCGGAGCGTAACAGCCTACGCAATCGTTCAGCGCGTAAAAAATCCGTTCGGCAAGCGCGGCGTCCGATTGCGCGATTTCCGTAAGAGCTTCCTCCATATGATCGGCGACTCTGTGCCACGTCTCTGGTTTGCCTGCGGTTACGATGTAAAACCAAAAACCCTGCGACGACTCCGCGCCGCTTGCCCTTATGCTGAACGATACGCCGGAGCCGGACGATACCCACGTAATTTTCCCGCCGTTCTTATCGACCGAGCGCTTGAACTTAAGCGGTTTCAGCGAGCGCAGCAGCTCATCCGTTTCTCGGATTTCGGCTCGATAGTCTGTCGGCAAGTCCGAGAGAACGCTCTCAAATGTTGGTTTATCCGCAATCGGAGAGTTGCTTTCAATTTCGGTTTCACTGTGAGAAATCGGAGCGTGATCCTCATATTCTGTGACGGTTATCGACTTGACGCTGAGCACAGACCGTTTCTGCACGGCAAGCCCGATCGCGAAGCCCTCCGCGTTCAGTTCGGCGAGCTTAGCGCGGTTTCGCTTGCTCATATACGGCATATTGCGCGAGTAGTATCGCTCCTCGCCGCCGATCATAACTTGCATTTCGTCCGCGCCGTATATCACGGATATATCTGTCCACTCGCCATACGGAAAATGGTTATCGAACGCATAATACTCTTTCGCGTTCGGCTTGCCGCTGGGGAACGCCAAATCCTCAGCTTTACGATTGTCCTTCATCGGCGACGCGAACTTGACATAACCGCTTCCGACCTGCATGATCAGCATTGGAAAATCGAGCTTCACAGTCAAATCCACGCGGAACGGAACGCGGTACTTTCCGGGAAGCGCCGCGTAATGCTTTGGCGCCGTTGAACCGTATATATTGTGAATCGCCTGTATCGAACGCTCCGTCCATATGTCCGCCGCTCCGTCCGCAAACTTAATTTGCGCTTTGCCGTGCGTTTCAAGCGCGGCGAGGGAGATATCGTGAGTTATCATACG
Source organism: Oscillospiraceae bacterium (assembly GCA_031266955.1). Lineage (GTDB taxonomy): Bacteria > Bacillota > Clostridia > Oscillospirales > Oscillospiraceae > JAIRRO01. The sequence continues at coordinate 3,285 of JAISAA010000118.1, forward strand.
GTTTGTCTGCCTTTCATTCCGAGAAATACGCCGCCGGATTCTGGGGCTATCCGATATCATTGTAACATATGCCGGTACGGAACGCAAACAAAAAATCTCAAAGTATTAAAAAACACTTGACTAAGCTGATATATTTAATGTAGAGTGTCTACAGTTTTTTTGCTGACCGCGAGGAGGATATATATGCTTACAAAACTTCAACAGCTTATCCGTGACGGCGAGGGACTGACGGTGGAATTCAAACGCTGCGCTCAGGAGCTTCCGAAAAACGTCTATGAAACCGTATGCTCATTCTCAAATCGATACGGAGGTCATATCCTGCTCGGGGTCGAAGATGACGGCGCGGTCAGCGGAGTTGCGCCGGAGGCTGTTTCGCAGATAAAGAAAGACTTCGTATCCGCGATGAATAACGCGCAAAGGTTCAGCCCCACGCTGTTCATCGCTCTTGAAGAAGCGGAGCTTGACGGTAAGACCGTGCTGTGGTGTTATGTGCCGTTCACTTCGCAGCTTGTAATGTTCGGCGGCAGGATATACGACCGCGCCGAGGCCGGTGATTTTGACGTTACGCACAGTCCCGAGTTATTGGGAATGATCGCTTCCCGCAAACAGGGAGCGTACTCGGAAAACAGGATATTCCCATACGTCGGCGACGGCGAACTGCTGTTGGAAAGGCTGATGCCGCAAGTCCGTCAGCTTGCCCTGTCGCGTAACGAAAAGCACCCGTGGGCCAAGCTGTCCGATAAGGCCATAATGCAAAGCGCGGGTTTATATCAGACAGACCGCGTCACGGGCAAATCCGGCTATACGCTCGCGGCGGTACTGCTGTTCGGGCGCGATGAAATAATCCGCTCGTGCCTGCCGGGTTATGTCACCGACTGCATACTGCGCCGCGAAAATCTCGACCGCTATGACGACCGCCTTATGGTGTCGTGCAACCTGATCGACGCTTTCGATAATATTATGGATTTTATCGCCAAGCATACGCCGGACAAGTTCTATATTGAGGGCGTTCAATCGGTGAGTGTGCGTACTAAAATCGCCCGCGAGCTCGTAAGCAACATCCTCGTCCACCGCGAGTATACAAGCGCGTACCCGGCAAAGGTCATCATTGAGCGCGACCATATAGTAACCGAAAACTGGTGTATGCCGAAGCGACCCGGCAAGCTTGACCCGGAATCGTTCACTCCGCAGCCCAAAAATCCGCTGTTGGCGAATTTCTTCATCAATATCGGCTATGCCGACGCGCTCGGCTCAGGTGTGCGGAATCTTTACAAATATACGAAGATATATTCGGGTGGCGCGCCGGAATTAGTCGAGGGCGACGTGTTCAGAACCATTGTCCCGATCGCGTTATCGGACACGAAAATGTCCGATAAAATGTCCGATAATCGCGCTATGTCCGATAAAAAATACCGCGACGCGCTTCTTGCCCACCTCGCCGATAAGGGCGAAATCAGCGCATCAGAAGCGGCGGCGATCATCGGACGCACCGCCAAGACCGCTCGGCGGGTATTGCTTCAACTCGTCGGCGAAGGTGTTGTCGCGGCGACAGGGGGCAACCGGAACCGCAGATACAAGGCGAATCGATAAACAGAGGTGCGTAACCATATGGCAAATGCAGAGAGGGCAGTTATATGTTCACCAAACCGCAAACATATCCGGCAGTGAAACAGGCGCTTGAGTATATAGAGCGCAACATCGCGCAGGACGTTTCCGTCAGCGCTTTGGCGCGCGAGGCGGGCTGCTCCAAGTATCATTTTCTGCGTTTGTTCAAGGCTGCGACCGGCTTAACGCCCGGCGCCTATATCCGCAAACGGAGATTGTCGGAAATCGCGCGCGCAATTGGCGGCGGCGACCGCCCGGCGTCCGATGTCGCGTTTTATTTCGGCTTCAATTCCAAGGAGAACTTTACGCGGGCGTTTAAGAGCGAACATCGCGTTACGCTATCGGAGCACATAGCGTCCGGCAACAGCTTGGACCTATTGCTGGACGCTCCGACACCGGAGGTTCCGGCGGATCCGGAGTTTGCCGTTCTGCCCGAATTATCGTTGGTGGTTTACGCTTGCGATGAAGAGCGCCCGCCGCAGTTTTGGAACAAGTACAACTGTCGCAAGCTTTCGCAAAGACTGTCCGGCGGTGCGGTCGTCGAGGATTTCGGTGTGGGCCGGTTCAACGAGTTCACAGGACGTTTGGATTACTGGATCGGGATCCGCGAAGCGGAAGCAAACGGCAATACAGACAATACCGTCAACCTGACCGTTCCCGGCGGATCATACGCGATTTTCACTACAACCCCCGCGACTCAGGATGATTTTGTACACGTCATACATCGCACGTGGGCATATATCAACAACATCTGGCTGACGCGCAGCGGTTTCCGGCACACCGGCGGGTACGAGATGGAGAGCTATATCGAAGATAGCCGCACTTACAGCGAACGGATATACATTCCGATCACGGGCTGATCGTACCTCCGGTAAATTCCGCAATTTTTATCAATCGTGCGATAGCCCGGGACATTATAATGTGCGCATATCTTATTTTAACGTCAGGAGGAACATCTATCATGTCAGCGGAAATCATCAATGCGCAGCGCGTGACGCATCCGCCCGTGCGCTTCATCGGCAAGCGTTTCGAGACCTTACCCCAATTGGGGTCTCGCGTGAGAGACGCTCTGTCAAGGATATTTTACAGGCTTAATTGTTAATTTTTTGCGAACGGCGAGCCCCTCTGAAAAAAATGGCAAGATGTAAAATAAAAAGGCGCAGTGAATAAAAAGTGTACCATTTCGGACCGCAACCAGTTAAACTTTAGGTGAAGAAGAAAAAGCAGACTGGAGGGAGACGAAATGGAACAAAGAGAGCATAGCACAGGACAGGAAAAAAGGCAACATCTAAGCGAG
>JAISAA010000219.1 GCA_031266955.1 Oscillospiraceae bacterium
GATTTTTTGGGAGAACCAGTAAATGGGCGCGCAGGGAACGGGCGAAACCGCCCGGGGCAAAATGCCCCTTGTTACCTACGCGCCCAAAATATACGCAATGCCACCCCCGCGGTGCGGCAAGGCTGCGCGAATTTTCAGCGTTCATCCGGAATCCGCTGCCGACGGCAAACGCAATTGTAAACACGCAATAAATGGTGTATACTAAGCGACGCTGTGGCGGCGGGAAACCGTGCTCGTAGGCGTGCGTTGTTGAAGATTGATTCCCTACTTGCGTCGTGAGGCGTTTGCTGCACCTCGCGACCGCTGCGGCCCATTACTGGCTCCGCAAACAGATTTTAGCACATTATTTTACAGCTTGCAACAATTTTTTTATTTTTTACGGGGTAACAGCATTTACTTGTAAATTCTCGCTTTGATCGCTTTGTCCGGGCTGGCGGAAGCCGCGGTAAAAATTATTGCGGCGGCGGAGTTCCCGGCATATGGTCCCGCGCGGTCCACACAGGCACGCCGGTATATTCTTTCTCGGGCTCCGTTCCGCGCAGGACGCGCAGAGCTCCGGCGGCGAGCGCTTCGAGCTCGAACTCGCCGGGCATTACGGCGATTTCCGCTATCCAGCCGAGGTATTCGGACATTTTCCTTGTGAAATATTCGTCGTGGGCGAGGCCGCCGGTGAGAATTATCGCGCGCAGCTCGCCTTTCAGGGCGGCGGCCATCGCGCCGGCGTGCTTGGCGCATTGATATATCATCGCGTCGTAGACGAGCGCGGCGTATTTATCGCCGCCTTCTATAAGCTTGCGCACCTCGCGCGCGTCGGACGTGCCGAAATGGTCTATCAGGCCGCCGCGCCTTGAAAGACGCTCCGCCAAGAGCTTTTTCGAGGCGGGGCCGTCTTCGGCAAGCTCAAGCACCGCCATATAGTGCAGGTCCCCGGCGCGCGTCGGCGTCATGGGGCCGGAGCCGCGGATTATGTCGTTGGAATCTGTCATCCTGCCGTTTTTGTGCGCCGTTATTGATATGCCGCCGCCGAGGTGGCAGACAATCAAATTCACGGCGCCGTAGTCCAATCCGCGCGCGGCGCAAAAGCGCAGGGCGACCTCCTTTTGGTTCAGCGCGTGTATGTGGCTCTCGCGGTAGACGCCGCGCAGCCCGGTGATACGCGAAATATCTTCAAACTCATCCACGTCAGGCGGGTTTACGACGAAAGCGGGCTTGCTGTACTCGTTGGCGAACATTTTGCATATCTGCGCCGCGAGCTGCGCCGGATGCTCTCCCGACATACCGCGCGAGGCGTGCTCTGCCAATAGCTCCGTCACACGGTAGACCCCGCCCTCAAGCGGCAGCAATCCCCCGCCGCGCCCGACAAAAACGTCGAGTTCCGAGGGAGAAATGCCGCGCCGCGCCAGCTCGCACCCGACGATTTCCGTGCGGAAAGCGATCTGGCTTTGGACGTCCGGGAACGGCGCGAGCTCTTTTGACGAGTGCGAGAGCTTTTCGCGGAAAAGCTCCGTTTCGTTTTCAAACAGCGCGATCTTCGTCGAGGTGGAGCCGGGATTTATGGCGAGAATGCGGTATACTTTTTTCATAACGAGACCTCGTATTTATAGCGGCGGATACGGTGTTCCGCGCCGTGGTACGGCGCATTCCGTTCAAGCTCCAATATGAAGCCGCACTTTTCCAAGACCTTGCGGGACGCGATATTGTCGGCGCGGCAGATGCCGAAAATTTGCGTAATGCCGAGTCGGTTCGTAATAAACGGCAGAAAAGCGATAACGGCTTCCGTCGCGTAGCCTCGGACTGTGAATGGCTTTGCTATATGATACCCGATTTCCCATCCGTTTTCTATAGGGACCGCCTGCACGTGCCCGATATGCCGCCCATCGTTCAAAACGACGGGATAAACAAGCGGCGAAGCATTTTCGGCGTAAAACGACATTAGCTCGGTGACGGCTTCTCTCGCGTCTTCAACTGTTTCAAACACCTCGTCCGGCACAAATTTACGATTGTCCTCGTCAAGCGAAGCGAGATGGACGCTTTCGGCCATATCCGCGTTGAACTCGGTGATATACAGACGTTCGGCTTTGATCGGTAATGTCATAGCAGAGCCCCTCATTCTGCGCCCGGTGCCGCCAAGCTTGCCAAGACTATTGAATAATATTTGTCGTCCTCCTCCGCCGAGCGCGAGGTCATCACCACGGGGACGTCCGCGCCGAGGACGACTCCCGCCGTCCTCGCTCCGCCGAAGCCCGTGAGGCTTTTGACCAAAATGTTCCCGGAGACGATCTCGGGAACCAAAAGCAGGTCCGCGTCCCCCGCGACGGGTGAGGAATAAACCTTTATCTCGGCGGCTTCGCGGCTTGTCGCGAGGTCGAAGGCGATGGGCCCGTCGATCACGCAGCCCGTTATTTCGCCGGCTTCGTTCAGGTGCTTCAGCTCGGCGGCGTCCGAGGACGCCGGGATTTTCGGATTTATATGCTCCGCCTCCGAAAGCGCGGCGATCTTCGGATTATCGACGCCGACGGAACGCAGAAACGCGGCGGCGTTTTCAAGGATCGCGCGCTTCGCGGACAGGTCCGGGGCGATATTCATCGCGAAATCCGTGACGGCAAAGAGCTTGTGATAGCCCGGCGCCTCGAAAATCCCGAACGCCGAAAGCAGCCCGCCTGACTTCCCGCGCAAGCCGCTTTCTTTGGACAAAACAGCGCGGAGAAAATCCGACGTGTCAATGAGGCCTTTCATTATAATACCGTCGCCGCCGCGTACGTCGGCGACAGCGGCGGCGAGAGCTTCCGCGTTGTCGTCCGCGCGGATAATCTCAAAGCCGCCGGGGTCTTCCCCGAGCGCTTCAAACGCCGCGTTTATTTTCTCCGGTTCCCCGAATAGCCGGGCGCGGACGACGCCCTCGCGGGACGCCCTGAGCACGGCGCCGAGCGTGTGCGCGTCATACGGGCACACGACGGCGAGCGCGGCGCGGCGCGGCCTTTTTTTCGCTTCGGTGGCAAGATCGGATAGGCTTGTTATATTCAACAGTGCGTCACTCCTCGCTTAAAATTATAAAAGCGCGTCTCAGCCGAACATCGAATACTGGCTTGTCGCCGGGAGAGAGCCGAACGCGCCGAGCTCGCTCATCGCGCTTATATGCGCGGTGGAGACCTTGGAGCATTCGAGTGAAAAATCTTCTATGGAGATGAACGTCCGTCCCCGCCGGCGCTCCGCGATATCCCGCGCGGCGGTTTCTCCGAGCCCCGCGACGGCGATGAGCGGCGGACGCAGGGACGTTTCGCCGACAACGGCGAATTTGACCGCGTCGGACTCGTACAGATCCACGTCGAGGAAGCTGAAGCCGCGGGCGTAAAACTCGTGGCACGCCTCGAGAGTCGTCAGCATATCCTCATCCTTGTCCTTCTTGTCGCGGTCGGGAACCGCCTTGATCTCGCGTATCTTATTGAGGGCGACGGAGTCGCCCCGCGTCATTATTTTGGCGTCAAAGTTCCCTTTCTGACTGCGGCGGTAAAAATACGCCGAGTAAAATTCTATCGGGCGGTGTACCTTGAACCACGCTATGCGCAGCGCCATCATCACGTAGGCCGCCGCGTGCGCCTTCGGGAACAGATATTTTATCTTCTTGCACGACTCGATATACCATTCCGGCACGCCGAGCCGCGTCATTTCCGCCGAGTCCCCGCCCTCGACGCCTCTGCCCTTTCGGACGGCCTCGCTGATTTTATACGCGCGGCGCGCCTCCATCCCCTTTGATACGAGGTACAGCGTAATATCGTCCCGGCAGCCGATGGTTTCCGAAATATCGGCGACCTTATTCATTATTATATCGCGCGCGTTGCCCGCCCACACGTCCGTCCCGTGCGAATATCCGGACAGACGCACGAGCGTATCCACCTTGTCGGGCAGCGTATCGACAAGCATCTGGCGAGTAAATCCCGTGCCGAATTCGGAGATGCCGATAGTCCCCGTCTTTCCGATTATCGCGTCGCCCTCCGGCGCGCCGAGCGGGGATGGCGAGGAGAATATTTTAAGCGTCTCCGGGTCGCCGAGCGGAATGTCGAGCGCGGACACGTCCGTCATCTCCTCAAGCATTCTTATCATCGTCGGGTCGTCGTGGCCGAGCTCATCGAGCTTTAAGAGATTGTCCTCCATACAGTGATACTCGAAGTGCGTTGTGATTATATCGCTGTCCGCGTCGTCGGCGGGGCGCTGGGCGGGGCAGAAGTCCGTGATGTCCATCCCCTGCGGGATGACGACGAGCCCGCCCGGGTGCTGTCCCGTCGTGCGTTTTACTCCGACGCAGCCCTGCGCGAGGCGGTTTTCCTCCGCGCGCGTGACCGTTTTGTCGATCGTTTCGAGATATTTTTTTACGTAGCCGAACGCCGTTTTTTCTTTGACCGTGCCTATCGTCCCCGCGCGGAATACGTGCTCCGCGCCGAAAAGCTCCGTTGTGAATTTGTGCGCCTCCGCCTGATACTCTCCCGAAAAATTCAGGTCGATATCCGGGACCTTGTCTCCGCCGAAGCCGAGAAAAGTCTCAAACGGGATGTCAAAGCCGTGCTTTTCATAGCTCTCGGAGCACACCGGGCAAGCCTTGTCCGGCATATCCGCGCCGCAGCCGAAGCCGGCGCCGCTTTCAAAATCCGAGTGCCGGCACTTGGGGCAGCGGTAGTGCGCCGGCAGCGCGTTGACCTCCGTGATCCCCGCGAGATACGCGACGACGGACGAGCCGACGCTCCCGCGCGAGCCGACGAGATACCCGTGCTCCCCCGAGTCGCGCACAAGCCGCTGTGCCGTAATATAGATGACGTCATAGCCGCGGCCCAATATATCGCTCAGCTCGGTCTCCACGCGGCTTGTGACGAGCTCCGGCGGCGTTTCCCCGTAAAGCTCGCGCAGGCGGGAGTAAACGAGGTTTTTCAAGTCCTCCGCGCTGTTCTCGATTTTCGGCGCGAACAGCTTTTTCGGCGGCGGGAGCGGGCTTATCTTCTCTATCATATCCGAGACGGCGCGCGTGTTCGTCACTACGACGTCGTAGCAGTCGCTCTCGCCGAGATACGCAAATTCCTCAAGCATTTCTTCCGTCGTGCGGAAATACAGCGGCAGGTCTTCAAGCGCGCTTTCATAGCCTTTTGTGTTCAGGAGTATTTTGCGGAAAATCTCGTCCTCGGGGTCGAGGAAATGCACGTCGCCCGTCGCGCAGACCATTTTTCCGGTCTCGCGTCCGAGCTCCACTATCGCCCGGTTGAAGCCGCGAAGCTGTTCGACGTCGCGCGCGCGAGGTTTCGCCCCGCGCAGCATAAAAAGGTTGTTGGAAACGGGCTGTATTTCCAGATAGTCATAAAATTTAGCGAGGCGGTGGCGCTCAAACCGGCTGCCGCGCTCGACGGCGGCGAATATCTCTCCCGCCTCGCACGCCGAGCCTATTATAAGCCCGTCCCTGTACTTTGTAAGCAGGCTTTTCGGAATGATCGGGTTGCGCTGAAAATGCTCTAAATGGCTGTCAGTTATTATGCGGTAGAGATTTTTCAGCCCGGCCTGGGTCTTTGTGAGGATTATGATATGATTCACGCGCCGGCGCTGCTTGCTCGGCGCGTCGTATACGAATTTATTTACCGCTTCCGCGGTGTAAAGGCCGCGCTCTTTCAGCATTTTTATGAACGCTATCGTGATGAGGCCCGTCGTTTTCGCGTCGGCGAGCGCGTGGTGATGGTCGAAGAGCGGCAGGCGCAGGGCGCTCGACACGGTGGGAAGCTTGTGATTATACAGTTCGGGGAAAAGCGCGCGGGCAAGCGGTAACGTGTCAAGGCAGGCGCTGTCGAACGGGATACCGTTTGTGAAGCAGACCTCGTAGACAAAGCCGAGGTCGAACGACGCGTTGTGCGCCGCGAGCGGGCGCGCTCCCGCGTAGTCGAGAAACGCGCGGACGGCTTCAACCTGATCCGGTGCGCCGCGCACGTCCTCGTCCGTGATGCCGGTGAGCTCCGTTATCTCGCGCGGGATGTGTATGCCGGGGTTTGCGTAGGTGTGAAATTCGGAAATGATCTCGCCGCCGCGGATAGTCACGGCGGCTATTTCGGTGATTTTATCGGCGTAAGAGTCGAGCCCCGTCGTTTCGAGGTCGAACACGACGAATTCCTCGTCGAGATCGCGCAGCTCGCCGAAAATCGCGGGGCGCGAGTCTAAATCGTTTATGAAATAGCCCTCCACGCCGTATATTATTTTGACGCCGTCCGGGGCGTGAGCGGCGTCCGGGAAGCTTTGGACTACGCCGTGGTCCGTTATCGCGAGCGCCGGGTGCCCCCATTCGGCGGCGCGCGCGATAACCTCCGCCGTATCGGTTACGGCGTCCATAGCCGACATTTTTGTGTGCAGATGCAGCTCGACGCGCTTGACTGGGGCGTTGTCCGAGCGGCGTTCTCTCGCTTCCGAAACCGCGATGTTCACCGGGTCAAGCACGGTGTCGTTATTCTCGTAGCGGTCGAGGAACAGGCGGCCGGAAACGGTCAAATACATTCCGGGCTTTACGCTCTCCGCCGTCCGCCGCGCGTCGTCGCCGCGCATAAATTTTGAGATGCGCAGAGAGCCTGTGTTGTCCGTGATATCGAAGCTGAGCACCCAGGCCGCGCCGTTTTTCACCGAGCGGCTGTTTACGGAGAAAACGCGCCCCTCGACGGTGACGTTCCCGAGATTGACGTCGATATCGCTCATCGCGGTTATAGAGCCCGTAGGCGCGCGCCCGAGCAGTATTTTGGGCTGCGCGGCTTTTCTGCCCGAAGACGAGGCCTTTTTAGCCGGCGTCGCGGCTTTTTTTGCCGCCGGCGCGGCCTTTTTTGCAGGCGCAACGGACGCGCGCAAATCGCACGCCGTTTTTTCCGCGCCGGGCGGCGTGCCGTCTGTTACGGTAACTATGGTGTCAGAGATGCCGACGCACAGCGGCGAGAGCGTCACGCGGCGAAAACCGAGGCTTGCGCAAAGCTCCGTTTCCGCCGCCGCGATGTCCTCCGGCGACGGCGGAGCCGGGAATTCCGCGACTATGTCTATGCCGGTTTTCGCGCTGTCCACCGCGGCGGACGTGACAAAAGCGGAGCCGAAAGGGCGCGGAAGCGCCGCGCCCTCAAGCTCCGGAAAAATCTCGAAAAACGGGGTTTTATTCATCCGCACCGCTATTTCGCGCCGCCCCAAGCCTGTCCGGCGTCGGAGGTGCTCGCGCCCGCCGGGTCAACGACGCACGCGCCGCCCTCTATCGGCAGCACCGCGCCTGTTATGTAGCTTGCGTCGTCGCTCGCGAAGAATACGGCGGCTCCGGCGATCTCCTCTGGCTGCGCCGCGCGCTGGAGCGGCATATAGCGCGTCAAGAACGCGAGCGCGCCGTTCTCGTCCGTGCCCTTTGCCTCGGCGAGCGATTTCATCGAGTTTATCAGCATAGGCGTCGCCGTCGCGCCGGGGCAGATGACGTTCGCGCGGATTTTGTACTTGCCATAGTCGTTGGCGGCGGACTGCGTGAGTCCGACGATGCCGTGCTTTGACGCGATGTACGCGGGCAGCGCCGGCGGGCAGCGAAGCGCCGCGAGGCTCGCCACGTTTACGATAGCGCCGCCGCCCTGGGCTATAAACTTCGGGATCGCATAGTGCATAGTGTAGAACGTGCCGAACAGGTTCGTTTCGAGTATGCGCCTGAACGCGTCGATCTCGAGGTCCGCGATAGAGCCCGCCGGCGCGTCGATACCGGCGTTGTTGACGAGAATATCGAGCTTGCCGCCGCCGAATTTGACAGTCGCCTCGATCATTTTCTCGCAGTCCTCCGGCTTCATAACGTCTCCGGCGAACGGCAGGACCGTGCCCGCGGGGCACGACTTGACCGTATCCTCCAAGGCGCTCTCACGGCGCCCCGTGATAACGATCTTTGCCCCCTCCGCGACGAAACGCCGCGCGATGGCCGCGCCGATCCCCGAGCCTCCGCCCGTGATAAGCGCTGTTTTCCCTTTTAACTGCTCAGACATTTTGATTTACCCCTTTCATTATGTACGATGATTCGCGATAGCTCAGAGCGGGCTTTGCCCCGGTTTCCGAGGGCTCCACCCTATCTGTCCGCTATTATATCACGTCGAAAGCGGGATTTCAACGGCCAACGCTCGGCGGCGCGCGGTGCGCGTTCCGTAAAAGCCCTTGCGGGGCAACGGACGATCCGCCCGCGCAAAAAAATGTAAGAAAATTTTGTATAAAAATTTATCCGGACGGCAAGAATACACGCGAAAACCTTTGCAGGAGGAAAACGAAATGCAAGAAAAGAAAACTCTTGCGCAGAAAATCGGCGGATTTATGGCGGGGCGGGGCTTCTACATAGTCCTGCTTGCCTGCGTCGCGGTGATCGGAGTGTCCGCCTGGACGCTTCT
>JAISAA010000249.1 GCA_031266955.1 Oscillospiraceae bacterium
CGCGCTTCGGCGGCGTCTCGCGTATCGCTCCCGCTCCCGGGCTCAAACGCTTTTTCGTATTCCCCGGCGTGCTCGGCGGCGATCCACAGGCCGGGCTCTATGTATTTGACGCGGCCCGCACGGGCGAGGGACTCGAACCATTCGGGCGGCGCGTCGATATCCCCGGCGGCGGCCTCGCCCTCGATCATCAGGCGCGTGTGCAGCGCTTCCGCGTTTTCGGGCGGGGCGGGGCGCTCGCCGGCACTGTCCAGCCGCGCCTGTGACGGGGGCAGCAGCTCCGCGATATTCGCGCCGGCTTCGCGCACGGCGTCGCGTATTCCGGCGGGCGTGGGCGAGTAATCGTACATAAAGCCGGCCTCAACGGCGCGGCGCAGGGGGAGGGAGAATGGCGACGGCGCGTCCGTATATACCTCGCGGACGTGTATCTCGCCGCTTTTTATCGCGCGTAAAATCTGCATCGCGCGTTCGACGTCCCACAGGTCTTCAAAGCACTCACGTGCCGTCTCGCGGACGAGCGGGTGCTTTTCGTTTTTCACGACGGCCTCGAGCATTTCGGCGGCGCGGAGACGCTGTACCCAAAGCGGATTACGCCCGCGCGTTTTCGCGCCCATCATCAACGCCCTCGCGGCGTTGTATCTGAAGGACATCGAAAACAGCGGCGTTTCGGGCAGAACGGCGCGCAGATACGCCTCCGCCGACGCTTCGTCTACAGCGCGCAGCACGCCGTCCGGCAGGCCGCCTTCGGAATACGGGAACAGTAAAAAGCCGTCGTCGTCGTCAAATTCGCCGACGTCCATACCCGTGAGCTTTTCCGCCGCGGCGCGGGCGAGCAGGGCCAGCGGAGCGTTGACGCGTCTGCCGAAGACGGAGTGTATCATAAGCTGGCCAATCCCCGTGTCGTCCGTGAAATGCTCGGCAATTATCGTTTTGTCGTCGGGGAGCACGCCCGTGGCCTCTATCTGGCTCGCGATATGCGCCGCGGCCCGGCGCGCCGAGTCTGTGTCCGCGCCGAGCTTCGCAAGCTCCGCCTCGACGTCGGGAGAGTGCGCGAGAGCGCGCAAAAGCTTGCCGAAGTGCGCGCCCGTCTCATACGCCCGGCCTCCCCAGTCGCCCTTCCAGAACGGCGCGGAGGCGCCGGTTGTATCCGTCGGCGAGACGATTATCGTGTCGCGCGTTATGGAGTTTATCCGCCACGCGAACGCGCCGAGCAGGAATTTATCGCCGATGCGCGCCTCAAACGTAAATTCCTCGTCCGCCTCGCCGAGCTTAACTCCCGCCTCGTTTTTCACGGCGAAAAGCCCGCGGTCCGGTATCGTCCCGCCGGAGGAAAGCGCGAGCAGGCGCGTGTAGCCGTCGCCGGACACAGTGCCGCTCAGTCTGTCGTAGACCACGCGCGGGCGCGCGGGGATATCGCGCGCGTGTTCGCCGTCCCCCGCGAGCATTTTGAGCGTATCCTCAATATCCTCGGACGATATATCGCGGAACGGATACGCCCGGCGCGCTATTTTCAGCGCGTCGGAAACCGTGTATTCGCCCGCCGCCGCCATCGACGCAAGGTGCTGCGCGAGAATATCGAGGCACAGCCGCGGCGGAGAGGCGCGCTCTATGAGCCCGTCCGCGGCGGCGCTCGCGGTCAGCGCGCAGTAAAGCGCTTCCGAGCTCTCGCGCGGGATAATCTTCATAAGTGACAGACCGCCCGGGGTGTGCCCCGCGCGCCCGAGGCGCTGCAGCGCGGACGCTATCCCCCTCGGGCAGCCGATTTGCAGCACGACGTCGATAGCCCCGACGTCGATGCCGAGCTCCATAGAGCTTGTTGCGGCGAGCAGACGAAGCTCTCCGCGGCGCAGCTTTTCCTCCGTTTCACGGCGCTGTTCCTTTGATACGCTGCCGTGGTGGGTCAGGGCGAAGCCCTCGCCCATACGCTCGTTCACGTAATGCGCCAGCTTTTCGGCGGCGCGGCGGTTTTCGGTGAAGGCGATGACCGTTCTCGCCCCGGCGCAGGCTTCGGCGGCGACGCGGGCAAGCTCCGGCCAAACCGTTCCCTCGGGCAGGAGCCCACTTTCCGGAAACGGCGATATGACGCGTATTTCAGAGCTTTTCGCCTGCTTCGGCGCGACGATCTCGGCCCCGTCGGGCGACAAATACTCCGCCGCCGTTTCAAGCGGCGCGACGGTCGCCGACAGGCCCACGCGCCGGACGTTGCGCGCGCACAGCGCGTCTAACCGCGCCGCCGAAAGCATAAGATGCGCCCCGCGCTTTGTGCTTATAAGCGCGTGCAGCTCGTCGATTATCAGCGCCCGCGCGGTGCGCAGCATATTCCGCCCGGACTCGGACGTCAGCAGCAGATACAGCGACTCCGGCGTCGTTATCAGAATATGCGGCGGCTTTTTCAGCATACGCCGCCGCTCGGCCGCCGTCGTGTCGCCCGTTCTCACGGCGGTCGTTATAAGGGACGCGCCGGCGGGAAGCTTCTCTTCGCGCTCTAAGGCGGCGATCCCGTCTATCGGGCGGCGCAGATTTTCGCGGATATCCTCCGCGAGGGATTTAAGCGGCGATACGTATATCAAAAACAGCTCATCCCGGAGCTCTCCGCGCCGCGCCCGCTCCGAAAGCTCCGATATGAACACAAAAAAAGCCGCGAGAGTTTTTCCCGCGCCCGTCGGAGCCGAGGCGAGCACGTTTTTACCGGCTTCGATAGCCTCCCACGCAAGCGTCTGAACGGAAGTGGGCGCGCCGAAGACGCGCCCGAACCATCTTAAAGCCGCGGAACCGGGATCCATTCTTTACTTCCACTCCTGTTTTAATTTTATCCGCCGGGCGGGCGCAAGCCCGCCCCAATTTTTATCCGTCCGTCGGGGGCGGTTCCGCCGCCGACGGTCTGGCAAGCTTGTGCTCACGCTTGTAGGCGTACATTTTTTCGTCGGCCTCCGCCAAAAGCTCGCTCGGAGAGAGCTCGTTGGAGTCGGTCACGGCGACGACGCCGTAGCTCATACTGTGGAAATACCGGGCGTCCGGCTCGTCGTTGCGTTTTAACAGACGCACGCGCAGGGATTCGAGGTGCGACTGCGCGCGCAGCTCGTCCCAGCCCTCGGCCAGCAGCATAAATTCGTCACCGCCGAGGCGGCAGATGACGATGTCCGGCGAAAAGCCGCGCAGCACCGCCGTTACTGTGAGTATATACCGGTCGCCCTCGTTGTGCCCGAATTTGTCGTTGACGTATTTCAGGTTGTCTATATCCACGAAGCAGAGCATAAAATCCCGCTTTTCCGACGTCCACTGGTCGAGCAGGCGCATACCGAAATGCCGGTTGTACTGCCGCGTCAGCGTGTCTCGGTAGGCCGTGTTTTCCAGCTCGCGGATATGCGCCCGCTCCTCGCTTACGTCCGAGAGCACGAATACTACGGACGGCTTTTCCCGCCAGGTGATCGGCCTTATCATAGCCGTGAAGTATTGCACGATGCCGCTGTCGTCCAGCTCCACCTCGGCGGAACGGCTTACGACGGCGGTCTCGGTTTCGACTATAACGTCGCTCATCCAACGCCTCAGCTGGGGCAGAAAATCCTCCGCGGCAAGTATCTGCGTCACGGGGTAGTTAGAAAACAGCCATTCGCCCGTGGAGCGCTCCACTACGGCGATCCACTGCTCGCTTTCGCGCGTCACGGTCTCAAACAGGTCGTTTGACTGCTCGAGGGCGCGGGTCTTCTGACGGGAAAGCTCGATCTCGCGGGCGAGGGCGACGTGGCGCTGCTCTAACTGCTTCGTCATCGTGTTGAACGCCGAGGCGAACTCGCCGAGATAATCGACGTGCTGGCGGTAATCGCCCTTCGCGACCTGCTGGGTCTGCCAGGTCAGATGCTTGAGCGTCGCGTGAAGCGCTTTAAGCGGCGCGGCCATTTCGTTGTCGTGCGACGGCAGGGGGCAGTTGAGCTCCCCCTTCGCCAAAAATTTCGCGAACGTGCGCGTCTCAGACACGCAGTCCGCGAAAAATTCAAGACCCTGACCAAGCTCCCTGAAATCTTCAGGAAGCTTTTCCAAGTCCATATTTGCCCGCGCGGGGTCGTAAAGGACGTCGCGCAGATACTCAAACAGATATTCCGAGGGCTCCATTCGCTTTACCTCGTAGTTTTTTAATTATGCCGCGCGCAATTATTTTTTGCGCGCCGTGCCGTTGAAGCGGCAGACTCTGTCGCCGTTCGCCCAGCAGTCCACCTCGCGCACGTCGTATTTTTCTCCCGTGAACGCCTCAAGTATGCCGGCGATGAAGCCCTCGTCATATGTACAAACGGTCTCGTTCGTCACGGGGAGCCCGCTGCAATCGAGGTCCTGCCCGACTGTCAGGACGATATTGCCCGTCGCGGCGTCGAATTCCTCCATACGGAGGATGCCGATCTTCATGCTTTTGAGCGTCGTCTGAAGATTTTCGAGAAATTCCCCGAAATCCCCGTCGAGCCTCAGATTGTTCTTCGCGAATTCGGTGCCCGCGAGGTATCCGCTGTCGCGGAAATGCCTGTCCGCCGCCTCGACGCCGTATTCCCGCGTCAGTATATCGAGCATCGTATACTGCATCAGGCGGTACACAAGCACCGGCATATCCTCGCCGAGGTCGCCCCGGCCCTCGCGTATATCCCCGAGGTTTTCCCAACTGAACTGATTGTGCGGCTTTGCGTTTTTCGCGAAAATATTTGACATACCGTCCACGCTCCTAAAAATAATATTAAAGTAATATCGCATAGCAATTGCCCGGCGAAGTTTCGCCGTCCGCGACCTTTCTGCTAATATAATACAGTAACGACACCCGGTTGTCAACAAATTTATTGGCAGCGCGCGCATACTTTTTCAAAAAAGCTATTGCGCGGCGCGGCGGGATGTGATAGAATAAAGTCGTGGAACCAGTAAAATGGGCCGCGGCGATCGTGTGGTGCGACCAAACACCGCACGACGCAAGTAGGGACTTATCTATCACAACGCAACCCACCTACGAGCACGGAAATTCCCGCCGCCACAGCTTGATTCAGTATACACGATTCGCTTCGTGTTTACAATTACGGCGTACATACGGCAAGCAAGGAGTTTCCGGACATCGCTGAATAAGCAGTCTGCCGCGGCGTTTTTCGCATTGTCGCCGCGGCGCGGCAATATATTTAGGCGCGTAGGTATCGGCAAGGCGTATCCCGCCGAGTCTCCTGCGCGCCCTTTACTGGTTTCCCTAAAACCCCGTTGCCGGGGCTTGGGAAACTATATTTTATTTTGGGAGGACACAACACTATGGTAAAAGCAAAAACACGTTCAAGACTGCTCGCGCTGCTGCTGGCCGTCGTAATGGCGGCGACGCTGCTGCCGCTTACGGCGCTGGCCGCGGACGGCGGCGAGCTGACGGAAACAGGCGGCGGGCAAGCTCAAGAGGCGCCGGCTCAGGAGGACGAACAGCCGCCAACGGAGGAACCGGCGGAGGAACCGTCAGCAGAGCCTGAGCCGGCGCCCGGCGCGGAGGAATACGCCGAAGCCGCAGCGCCGCTGCTCGCGGCGGCGCTGTCCGATGCGGACTACGTGGCGGTCGTGGGCGACTGGGCTGTACCTATCAACAAATCTGTCTATGTAGGCGGAGGCGGAGCGGCATACCCGGTGAGCTCGTGGGTCGAAGTGACGCTTACATCGACGGAAGAATCGGCACAACCTCTGACGCGTGATTTTTATACCGTATCGAACAATAATTCAAATTACCGTCCACGGGGCGCGCTGTTTCTCAGCGACACGCCAGCCGGGACATACCGTATTGCTTACGGCGGCGCAGATTTTGCGACACTGGAGGTCATAGATGCCAGCAGTTCGCGCATCATATCGCTGGGCGGGGTGCAAGCGTACAACGGCTTTTTGCAGATTTATTCCTCAAACTCATACGACGCTTACGGACTCAGTTCATTATTTGAAAGTGGATACATGAACAGCACTTTTTACCACAGCACAGATTATTACTACAAGACAGGCGATGGAAGCGTGTATTTGTCGCTTATTGCCAAGGACATAAAATTAAGCGATATAACGGGTGTCTCTGTCGGAGGCGGGCCTGTTGGATATGACGTGATACCGTTAGGCGTTGACGTCGGCATCCAACGGTACATGATAAAGCTCGCGGACAGCGGCGGCATAAACAGTACTGAGACTTTCTCCGTCACCGCTAATGGTGATACATACAGCGCCTCACTTAGTTTATATGGGTACAATTCTCAGTATTGGCTTGATATATCGGAGGTCGACCAGTTGAAGCTCGGCATAGTACCCATTGATGCTGTCGGTGCACAACAGAATTTAACTGCGCGTATATACGACGAATATTACAATAACGCTTCGGCGAAAATGCTGCAAGAGTCGACATTGTCGTTGCAAAATGGCAGATATACGCTGGATATCAATCACGA
>JAISAA010000259.1 GCA_031266955.1 Oscillospiraceae bacterium
CGGGCGAAAATTTCACGACGCTGCCGCTGAAAACGGTCGCGACGCGCGCGGGCCTGGGCTGGATAGGCAAGTGCGCGCTGCTCGTGACGGAGAAATACGGCTCCGCGCTGCGGCTCGGCAGCATTTTGACCGATGCGCCTCTTCCCGTGGCCGAGCCGGTAAACGAGTCCCGCTGCGGCGGCTGTATGGCCTGCACAAACGCGTGCCCCGCCCACGCGCCGACCGGCGCGCTCTGGTATAAGGGACTTGACCGCGACGCGTTTTTCAACGCCGCCGCCTGCCGCAAAACCGCGCGAGAGCGCGGGGTAAAATACGCGGGCGTAGCGGAGACGGTCTGCGGAAAATGCATCGCCGTGTGCCCGCACACGCAGAGGTATATAAACGGCGAGGCTGCGCCGCGGTGAACGACGGGGCAAAAAGACTCATTTCACAGCGTCCCCCGGCAATTCAAAATGATTTTTCCGGTAATCAATAACGCCCGCCGCCTTCAGCCTCGGCTTCCCCGCGCCCGTGACTGCTCTGACAGGTATGAGAGCAGCTTTTCGCGCGTGGTGCGCTTTGTGATATGCTCCATGCAAAAAGCTTTCCAGAAAACACTTGTATTTTCCCGCGCGCGCGTGTATAATCGTCATAACAACTATATACGAGGGGTGCAAATATGGCAATCATGGCAACCGCTACCGATTCTATCCGCAATATTGCGCTGTTAGGTCACGGCTCGTCGGGCAAAACAAGTCTCGCCGAAAGTATGATGTTTCTCACCGGCGGCTCCGACCGGCTCGGCAAAATTTCCGACGGCAACACGGTCGGAGACTCTGACCCTGAAGAGATCAAACGCCAAATCTCCATTTCCCTGTCCACAATGTCGGTCGAGTACCGCGACAAGCTCGTCAACATCCTCGACACGCCGGGGTATTTCGACTTCGTCGGCGAGACGTTAGAGGCGCTGCGCGTGGCGGACGCCGGGATCATCGTCTGCGGGGCGAAGGACGGCGTGACCGTCGGCCTCGAAAAGGCGTGGAAGCTCCTCGGCGCCGGAAGGCTGCCGCGCGCGTTCTACGTATCGAAGGTCGATGAGGAAAACGGCGACTATGACGCCGTGTACACCGCTCTGCGCGCGAAGTACGGCACGTCGGTCTGCCCGATGATAGCGCCGATCAAAAGCGCCTCCGGCAAGGTCGAGGGCGTTATTGACCTCATCAAAAGGCAGGCGTTCAAGCTTGAGGGCGGCAAGCGCGTCGAAATACCAATTCCGGACGCTATGGGCGCCGAGCTGGACGTGCTGTACACCGCCGTGAGCGAATCCGTCGCGGAAACGGACGAGGAGCTTATGGAAAAGTATTTTTCCGGCGAGGAATTCACGCTCGAGGAAAAAATACGCGGGCTGAAAACCGGCGTGCGCGACCTGACGCTTTTCCCGGTGTTCTGCGGCTGCGCGCTGACGGGGCTCGGTACGCTGCTGCTGCTTGACGCGATAGTAAATCTGTTCCCGTCCCCCGCCGAGGGGCGGCAAGAGACCGCTGAGGACGGGACCGAGCTCGTCTGTGGTGAGACCGGCTCACCGACAGCCGTCGTCTACAAAACAATATCCGACCAGTACGGCAAATTCAGTCTTTTCAAGGTACTCTCCGGCAAAATAACGCCGGACCTCACGCTTACGAACGCGCGCTCCGGCGCGGCGGAAAAGATGAGCCACATATATAAAATGCAGGGCAAAAAGTCGCTTGAGGTCAAGGAGCTTACGGCGGGCGACCTCGGCGCCGTATCCAAGCTTTCGGATACCAAGACCGGCGACACGCTGAGCGCGGCGAAAAACGCGGCGGCGGCGGCGCGCATCGTTTTCCCCGAGCCCTGCTACTCCGCGGCGATCTCCCCGAAGACAAAGGGGCAGGAGGACAAGATCGCGGCCGGCCTGACGCGCCTTGCCGACGAGGACCCGACGTTCACGGTCGTCAACAACTCAGAGACAAAGCAGATGGTCGTCTCCGGCGCCGGCGATATCCAGCTCGACGTGCTGTGCGCGAAGCTGAAGGACAAGTTCGGCGTGGAAACGACCCTATCCCCCGCGCGCGTGGCCTACCGCGAAAAAATCCGCAAAAAAGTAGAGGTCCAGGGGCGGCACAAAAAGCAGTCCGGCGGCCACGGGCAGTTCGGGGACGTAAAAATACGCTTCGAGCCCGGCGAAACCGAGGACCTTACCTTCGCGGATCAGGTCTTCGGCGGCGCGGTGCCGCGGAACTTCTTCCCCGCGGTGGAAAAGGGCCTGCGCGACAGCATCCAAAAAGGCGTTCTCGCCGGGTATCCGCTTGTGTACTTAAAGGCCACGCTGTTCGACGGCAGCTATCATCCCGTGGATTCGTCGGAAATGGCGTTCAAAACCGCGGCGCAGCTCGCGTACAAGGAGGGCATCCCGCAAGCCTCGCCCGTCATCTTAGAGCCTATCGGCAATCTCAAAGTGACGATCCCCGACACCTATATGGGCGATATAATGTCCGATTTATCGAAACGGCGCGGCAGCCCGCTGGGAATGTCCGCCGACGCCGACGGCGGACAGATCGTGGAGGCGGAGGTCCCGATGGGCGAAATGTCCGGCTACGCGATAGATCTGCGCTCGATCACGCAGGGGCGCGGCTCGTTTACGCTCACGTTTGTGCGGTATGAGGAAGCCCCCGCCGTCGTTCAGGCTAAGATCATAGAGGAAGCGAAGGCCCTCGCGGCTGAGGAATAAGGCCGGAGAGTTTTCGCGCCGATATCCGGATTTACAGCAGTTTTTCGTTATACGCCGCCCGTACGCCGCCGATGAATTTCGGGCGCGTGCGGGCGGCGGTCACGTTTGCCGCGCCGACGCGGTTGTTTTTCAATTTTACGGGCACGGCGACGCGCCGCAGCTGCATACCGATAAGCGTCCCGCCTATATCCAGACCGGCGGCGGCCTTTATTTCCTCGACGGCCACGGGCTCGCGCATACTATGGTACGCCGCGGTGGCGAAGCTCCCGCCCGCTTTCGGCTGCGGAACGACGTTCACGGTCTCAAGTCCGAGGCTTATCGCCGCGTCGCGCTCGATTATGACGGCGCGATTTAAGTGCTCGCAGCACTGCGCCGCAAGGATAAGGCGGCGCTTCGCGAGTATCTGCGCGATCTCCTCATAGACGGCTTGGCCGAGCTCGGGATTTGACGCCCGGCCTATATCCCCGCCCGCTATCTCGCTCGTCGAGCAGCCGACGGCGACGATGTCGCCGCCTCTGAGCCCCGCGGCGTCAAGCAGCTCGCGCAGCGCGGCGCGGACCTCGGTTTTTACCTGTTCAGGTGTTATCATCACTTTTTACGCTCCTTTTTACGCGCCCTTTTCGCCGGCTTGCCCGGCTTTTATGTGTCTCATATCAGCCTGTCGTTCCGGAGGCTTCGGATCGCGGCCTTCACCGCCTCGCGCTCTTTTATCGGGCGTGCGTGTGGCAGGCGGATGCACGAGGCGAGAAGATATATTATAATTCCGAACGTAAGCGGGGGCAGCAGTATCACTATCTCCGCCGAATCCGTCAGTCTCGGAAGGGACGACAGGCCTATCGGCACGAATTCGAGTCTCCATAGGATCAACGCGCAACCGAGCCCGGACACCGCCGCGCCGAGCTTCAGCCCGAGCAGAAAATTCAAGGGCGAGAATCCTTTCCCGCGCGGGTAGACCTTGCACCACAAAAAGGCGAACGCGACGGAAAACACCGCGATTCCCGCGGCGGGAAGCGGTCTCACCCAGGCGCCGCCGAGCCTTGTCAGTATAAGCAGTGCCAGCATCAGCGCAGTCGCGGCGATCATCACGGGGAACCCCATAAACGAGCGGACGTGCTTTACTATGACGCGCGCGAAATCGGCGGCGGCGCCCATGCGGGACGTGACGGCGCGCGCCGCCGCTTCCTCGTCGCGGTGGCGCAGCTCGTCCTCAAGCAGCTCTCCGAGCTGGGCGGAGAGCTCGCGGGTGATGTTCTCGCGGAGCGTTTTGTCCGCGATAGCGTTGCCGACGGACGCTATGTAGAAATCGAGCGCTTTTGAGCTTGCCATATCAGTTCCCTCCAAATATTAAGTATTGGCCCGGGGCGATATTAAACTGAATCACCGCGCCCCTGTTGAGCCGAAGCCGCCCGCGCCGCGCTCCGTTTCGCCGAGTATTTCCGCCTCGATAAACTCCGCGCGCGCCGCGGGAACGAGCAGAAGCTGCGCTATGCGCTCTCCCGGCGCCACGGTCTCCGGCGCCGCGCCGTGGTTGCGCAGCGGGACGAGCCACTCCCCGCGGTAATCCGGATCGACGACTCCTACCTTGTTCGCCGGGGCAAGATTGCGATCCGAGGCGAGCCCGGAGCGCGCGAACACGAGCCCCGCGTACCCGTCCGGCACGGCGGCGGCGAAGCCAAGCGCTATTTTTACGGTCTCCCCGGGCGCGATCTCGAGCGGCCCGTCGAGGCAGGCGTATAAGTCGGCGCCGACGGAGCCCGGCGTCGCGTATTCCGGCAGACGCGCCGAGGCGCGTATTTTTTTGACGTCCATCTTCATTTTTCTATATATATGCGGTCCGTGCCGTTTTCCTCGAATTCTTCAATATACTCGTCGATGCGGCTTGTCAGCTCGTCCTCATCGCCGGGGGCGGACGATTCGCGCTCCATATCGCGTATCGCGAGCTCCTCGGCGAGAATCTCGAAAAATACGCCGTCCTCGTAATCGGCGATCGCGTCGTGTATCCCGCCGTCCTCGTACATCTGCGACGGGCCCATCGCGCCGTTGCGTCTCATTTGCGCGACGACGCTCATACCGGCGCTTTGCGCGTAAGAGAATATTTTGCTTTCCACATCGTCGTAATCGGTGATCCGGTCGTCGGGCTCGCGCGTCGAGTTGAGTATCCAGTTCCCGATGTACACCAAGTCGAGAAGCCTCCTGTACTGCTTTTTCGTCAGCTCGAGGTTCACTTACACGTCCCTCCTCAATTGAAAAATTAATTTGCAATGCCGTTTTCGGTATGCTATCATATTATAATTCTTTCCGGCATATGTTTCAAGATGTTTATTATACGCGCCGCGGCGCGGCGGGGCCGCAACGTAAGGCGAAGCCCGGGCTGTAAGCCCGTAATTGTAAATCACAGCCCGTAATTTTTAATCAAAAAGGTTTCTGTCTCTATGAATTCAAATCCCATCGGGGTTTTCGACTCCGGAATAGGCGGGCTCACCGCCGTGAAGCGGCTCATACAGCTTCTCCCGAACGAAGACGTCATATACCTCGGCGACACGGGGCGCGTGCCCTACGGCTCCCGCTCTCGCGAGACGATAATCAAATACGCGCGGCAGGACGCCGCGTTTCTGCTGAGGCACGGCATAAAAGCTATGATAATAGCCTGCAACACCGTAAGCTCCACGGCTTTTGAAGAGATTTCGCGCGATGCTCCCGTCCCCGTGTTCGACGTCATAGAGCCGCCGAGCGCGCTCGCCGCCGCTTCCACGAAAAACGGCAAGATCGGCGTCATCGGGACCACGGCGACGGTCAGAAGCGGCGCGTACGAGCGCGCTCTCGGACGCTTACTGCCCGGCGCGGAGGTGACGTCCGCCGCCTGCCCGCTGTTCGTGCCCTTGGCGGAGAACGGCAGGACGTCGCCGGACGACCTCGCCGTTATGACGATAGCGCGCGACTATCTCGCCCGGCTTTTAGGTTCCGGCGCCGACACGGTGATACTCGGCTGCACGCATTACCCGCTGCTGCGCGGCGCTATCGCCGAAATACTCGGCGGCGGCGTGACGCTCATCGACTCCGGCGCGGCGACGGCCGAATACGCCTCGGCGCGCCTCGGAGAGCTCGATCTGCGCTCGCCCTCGCCCGCTCCCGGCGTCCGACGATATTTCGTCACCGACGACGCCGAGGGCTTTGAGGCGCTCGCGTCCCGTTTTTTGGGCGCGGACGTCCGCGGGCTCACGGAGCAGATAACGCTTGAATGACGCGCTCCGCAAATCAACACGGGCGGCAAAGTCGCCCAAAGGGCGACCGGGCTGTAAGCCCGTATTGTCAATTACAAAAGAAAGGACATTACTTTACTTATGGACTGCACTATCTCAATTCTCGGAAGCCAGGAGACGCCCGGCGATGAGGAGGAACGCTTCGAGCTTATCACCGAAGGGCGTTTTACGCGCGACGGCGACAATGTCGAAATAATCTATCCCGATATGGGAGACGTCAGCTTTGACGCGCCGGAGACGATATTCCTCGTGGAGCCGTCGCGCATCACGCTCACGCGCGACTCGTGGTACGGCGGCGATATGGTGTTCGACGAGGCCGCCAAGCACCATTTTATCTATCAGACCCCGTTCGGCTCTCTGACGAT
>JAISAA010000054.1 GCA_031266955.1 Oscillospiraceae bacterium
G
Source organism: Oscillospiraceae bacterium (assembly GCA_031266955.1). Classification (GTDB taxonomy): domain Bacteria; phylum Bacillota; class Clostridia; order Oscillospirales; family Oscillospiraceae; genus JAIRRO01. The sequence goes on from JAISAA010000054.1 coordinate 2, forward strand.
TGAGAGCGCGCGCGGCGGAGAACAGGTTGCGCTGCAAGATCGTCGGGTCGATGTTTAGCTGGACCTCGTTGAATACGCGCTCGTTTTCGTCCGTCGCGGCTTTGACGTCAATGCGGCAGCCGCGCTCGCCGGGGTGCTTGTAGTAGCTCTGAGGAGTTACCTCTATGACCTTGCCGATTTGGATACCGTCCTCGGCAAGCGCGGCGTCGAGGAAGCTTTGCATCGCAAGGCCCGCGCTGTCCGCGTCGGAAAATATGGCCGCGACGACGGGGTCGGCGAGGGGCGACAGGGCTATGGGTTTTTCGTCCGGCATTTGAAACGCTCCCTCCTTGCTTTTTTTCTATTATATCGCGCGGCGGGCGGGATTGCAACCGTTTTTTCGCGGGATGAAGAACGGCGGCGCGCGCAACACCCCCGGAGCCTGTGGCCCCGGGGGTGTTTTGTGTGCTGCGGTGAATGAGAAATTTCTATTTAGCCGCCGCCCGTGGTTGTCGCCGCCGTAAGTGTGTATTTGCCGACATCGTCGCTGGAACCTTCTACAAAGGTGTAGGTTGCTCCCGCGTCGGAAAGCGCTCCGGTGAGCATATCCGCCTGACCTGTCGTCATTGTTATGACAGCTCCGGCAGTCAGGGTTATTGTCGCTCCGCTTTCCGTCGTCAATACTACGCCCTCGGGGTCTTCGCTATCTACGGCCTCTGCGACGCCGAGCAAGGTATACAGCGCGACGGCAGATGCCGTTTCGCCCGCGGCGAGTACGCCGCCCGCTTCGATAACGACGTCGCCGGTTATGGTAACTGTTGTTGCGGCGCTTACGTCGAGTATGCCGCCATCGGCGGCTATTGTGAGGGTCATACCTTCGCCTACGGTCAGGTTTCCTGTGATGGCGAGCTCGCCTGTGACAGAAATCGCCTCTTCTTCGCCCTCTCCGTCACCGAACGTGAGCGAGGTTGCGCTTTGTGTGAGGGTTCCGCTTGTGATCTCAATTATTCCATCGCTTCCGATGAGCACGGCGGATTCGCTGTCTTGCAGGGTCGAATACGATCCGTAGACTATCGCGACGGTGGCGTCCGCGCCCCAGGGGATATCATTGATACCTTTTCCCTCGGCGAGGGTGATCGTTCCTCCTCCATCGACTGTTGAAAGCGTGCCCGTTCCGGCGAGCACGGCATTATCGTCCGAGAGAACCAGCTCCGCGGTTTCCGCAAATGTCAGCTCACCGTTGACCGTGAGGGTGTCTTTGACTTCGTAGTCCGAAACGGTCACTTCGCTGTCGGTGTCAATTGTGAAGCCGGCGGCGGTTTGGGTGATGGTGCCGCTCTCTTCGATCTGGAATACGCCCTCGTCGCCGATAATCGTCTCTGAGTCATACGCCAACGTCGCGGCGTCTCCGTAGACTATTATGACCGCGGAGTCAGTGCCCCAGGGAATGCCGGTCGCGAGGCCGGTGATCGTTCCGGCTCCGTCCGTCAGGTTGATTACTCCCTCGCCGGCGAGTTCGGAACCGTCCGCGAATGTCAACTCCGCTTCGACCCCTATTGTCAGGGTTCCGTTGACTTCGAGGACTTCATCTGAACCGACTTCGTGCTCCGAGACAGCCGCCTCGCCGTCTATTGTGAGCTTGGTTTCGCTTTGCGTGATGGTGCCGTTTGTGAGCGTGAAGATGATGGTTTCAGCGTCAGTGTCTGAAGCTCCGATAAAATACTTACCGCCACTGCTGGGATCGCCATACGCCGCTGTTGCGCCCGCTGTGTATTCTATCGTGACTCCGGCTTCTGTCTCCCAAGGAATGCCGCCCGCGGGGGCGACGACCGCTCCGCCCTCGGCCACGGCGATTGTTCCTGTACCATCAAGCTTAGAAGTACTATCGGCAAATTTTACGGTAGCGCCACCCGCTACTTGAATAGTTCCCTCTCCGTCAATTGTTCCGGTCACTGTGAATGTAACTTCATCCTGGACAATGATCGTACCGTCAACGGTAAGGGTTTTGCCATTTGGCACTTCCTTTGCTTCTTTAAGTATCCAAGTCCTGTTCGCTTCAAGCTCTCCGCCTTCGGTCAAATCGGATACGGCGACCTCAAAAAGCTCCGGCCACGTAATTGCCGCGAGCTCTTCGGCGCTCGCCTTTTCAGTGACGGTGCCCTCCAAAATCGACGCAAGGACAGGCAACGGCACGTCGGGGTCGAAAGTCTCGTTCGGCTCCCAATCGTCGTCTTCTTCACCACCGTTGGCGATCAGTATTTCGCCAAAGTAGTAAATTGTGTCCGCAGTGACATATAATTTGGTGTCGCTGGCGTTGGCAAGGACATATTCAGTGTGTTCGGCGGGTTCTTCTTCAAGTTGTGCTTCAGTGGCAAAAAGTAATTCCAGCCCTGAAGTGCTACCCCATGTGTAGTTGTCGTATTCAGCTTTTATGAAATACTGGGCGTTGCCTTCGCTGATATTGAGTTCGTCCAGCGTGTAGCCGTCGCTGCCGTCGATCCAGAATACTTCCCCGCCTTCATACTCACCGTCGGATTCGTATAAAGTGTACTCCTCGTATTCGCCTTCCGGAATGCTTCCCCAGCCTTCCGTTGGGGACAGACCTATGCTCACCACGGTGATTTCCGGCTCCGGGTCGCCCGTTCCGGATCCCGGATTGTAGGTATAGCCGCCGCCGCCCGAGGAGCTCGAGGATGAGCCTGTTGTGGCGGTTTTGCCGGGCTCGATTTTGCCGGAGCTTGTTGTGACCGCGCCGGCGTCTTTATCGACGGTCACTTTCGTGCCGCTCGTTCTGACTTCGACGCCTGTTTTCGCGTCAGCAGTGACCGTCACAGCCGTGACCTTGCCCGCTCCGCTGAGTTTGACGTCGGAGGCTTCAATTGTCGCCGCCGCTACAGTCGCGCCGGAGGAGACCGTTACCGTGGCCTTCGTCTCTACCGCGAGTGTCTCGACCTTTGCGGAAATTGTTACAGTTGCCGCGGCCGCCGTCGTTACGTCGGTGAGCTCGCCCGTCGCGGAGACCTGCGTCTTGGGCGCTATCGTCACCTTGGACACGGCGGCGTTGTTCGTCGTCGCGACGGTGGCTTTGCTTTCGGCGATGACCGTTACCGTGCCGACCGTGGCGTCGGCGCTCTCCACGGCGACGCGCGCCGGCTGGCCGAACGTCTTGTCCGCGACTACGTTGGATACGCCGCTCTTGCCCTTGATGTGTACGGAGCCCGCGCCGAGGATGACTAAGCGGCCTTTTACGGTCACACCGTCTAACGTGACCTCGCCGTCGCCTACGCCCTGCGCGATGATGAGGTCGCCCTCAATCGTTCCCTCGGTCAGCGTCACGCCGCCCTTGTTGATGATGACGCTTTTGGCCGATTCTGCGGCTTTGTTCTCTTTGACGAGGTCGGTCACGGCATTGTCCATCGCCTGCATTATGGCGGCGCGGCTGAATGTCTCTGACGGCATGAGCTCGCCGTAGTCGTTGCCGTTGAAGATGCCCGCTCTTCCGAGTGCGGCCGCGTACGGCTTGTACTCGGACGAGATGGCGTAGTCGTCAGAGAATTTCGACGCGCCGGACACGGGAGCGATCCCGAACGCCTTTGCGACGATCTTCGCCGCGAGTTCGCGAGTTAAGGGAAGCGCCGCTTCGCTTGCTTCGATAGCTCCCGCCGCGACTGCTTTACGCACCGCTTCCTCGCCCCACGTGCTGGAATAGCCGGAGAGCGAGCCGGTGTAGCTCTCCGTATACCCGAACGTGTTCACGAGTATCTGTGCGAGCTGCGTCACGTCGAGCTCCCCGTCGGGGTCAAATGTCCCGAGGTCGTTGCCGTGGAGCACGTCGTAGGCGCTCCATTTCTCGATGGCCGTTTCTCCCCAGTGTCCCGAGATATCGGGATACGCGGGGGCCGCCGTTGCCGTTATCGCTATGCCGAGAAGCATCGCGAACGTCAGCGTCAGCGCCAAGATTTTTGCCAGTGGGCTTTTCCTGGGTCTTTGCATTACGCGCATTGTTTTTTCCTCCGTTTTTTTGATTTTTGCCTGAGCTTATGCCGCGGCGTTTCCGCCGGTCAGCACC
>JAISAA010000088.1 GCA_031266955.1 Oscillospiraceae bacterium
TTGTCGGATACCCTTATATACGTCAGCCCGCCTTTTTTTATCTCGACGGTCACGGTGTCCGCGCCGGCGTCGGCGGAGTTTTCAAAAAGCTCCTTGACGACGGAGCTCGGGCGCTCCACGACCTCGCCTGCGGCAATCATATCGGACAGCCGCGGCGGAAGCTCATATATTCTCGGCGTACTTACTGTCATTTTTCTGTCCATCTCACACTCATTTGTACAAAATCGGAAGACCCTTGACGTTTACGGGATCGACGTCAAGCACCGCCGAATCGCCTACGGTGCAGTCTATTTTCGTCACATCGAGCAGCGTGTGCAGAAGCCCGACGGAGCCCAGCACCCGCGCCTTCTGCCCGTTGACGCGGGCGAACAGCGGGCGCGGACGCGACGCTATCAGCTCCGGTACGCTGACCGCCGGGGCGCGGCGCGTCACGCCGAAGCCGTGGTAATAGCCGACCGAAAGCACTGCTATCTTCGTCGCAGCCTTTGTCGTCCTCTGCCGCTCCGCGCCGTATCTGTGGCCCTTGGGAACCCAGCCGACTTCTTCAAGCCCCGCTTCTATATATCCGACCTTGCCGACGCCGGGTATCGCTTTTCCGGGGATCCTGCCCGTAAGCGCCGTGTCGAGACGGACGGCGTCCATCTGCGCGAAATCGTATCTGAACAGCGCGGCGGAGTCGCAGCAGTGCGCCATCCCCGGCTCTAACTTCATATCTATGAGCTTGTCGAGCACGTCGTTGAAAACGTCAAGCTGCCGCAGCGTCTGCTTGCGCGAGCTCCACGACGCCGAAAACGAGGTGAACGTCCCGACGACCGCGAGCGACGACATATATTTATATATCGCGGCTATCCTGTCGGTCTCAGTCGGCAAAAAGCCGTATCTGCCGAGCCCGGTATCGACTTTTATTTGCACCTCGGCAATCGTGCGCTTTGCTTCCGCGATCCCGTTTATCGCGACGGCCGCGTCGTAGGACCCGCACGCGCAGACGACGTTCAGGTCTATAAGCTCCGCGAGCTCGTCGTGGTCGGCTGTGGAGCGCAGCGTCATAAGCCGCTCCTCCGTAAAGCCGCGCCGCCGCAGCAACGCGGCGTCCGCGGTGTCGGAGACCGCGAAATCTCGCACGCCCTCGTCCCTGAGCAGCGAGGCGATCTCGCTGAGCCCCATCCCGGCGGCGTTCGCGGACAGATCGGCGATTATTACAGCGCCGTCCGCCTGTTCCCGGGCAAGACGAAGATTATCGCGCACAACGCGCCTGTCGATCACAAGATTTTTCATATACGCCTCCCCGCGGATATATTGTAGCATATTGGCGTTGAATTTTCCACACGTAAATGTTAAAATAATTTCAACATTTTCTGAATTATAAAAAAATCCGCCGGATAACGCTCTGTGTTATCCGGCGGCCTGTCTTTTTTATTCTCTTACTCCGCTTTTATTTCCCGTATTCCAAAAACCGGCGTATTATCGCCGCGACCTCCGCTCTTGTGGCCTTGCCCTGCGGGTCGAATACGCCGTCGGGCTTGCCGCTGATGATCCCGGCGCAATAGAGCGCCTTTACAGCCTCGTCCGCGTAGCCGGCGATTTTATCCGCGTCCGCGAACCCGTCATACGGGCGGGCTTCACGGAATTCCGTATCCGTCTGAGCCGCGTAACGGTAGATGAGCGTCGCCAGCTGCTCACGGGTGATGTCGGCGTTGGGGTCGAATCTGCCGTCGCCGACGCCGTTTACGATCCCGTTTTCCGCCGCCCAGCTCACCGCGTCATAGTAGTAGCTTCCCGCGTCCACGTCGCGGAACGCGCCCCCGGCGGAGTCCGGGCTGCCGGCATGACGCCACAGCACAGTCGCCAGCATAGCCCTGTCCGCGGTCATTCCGGGGCTGAACTCGCCTGCGGCCGTGCCCGTGAACAGCTTGTTTTCATAGACGTATTCCACATCGCCGTAGTACCATTCATTGCCCGGCACATCGCCGAAGACGGAGCTCCACCTCACGCTTCCGTCGGTGAAAATGGTGTAATTGCTGCTCACCTCGCGGGAGGCGCCGTCCGGCTGCGTAATGACCGCGGCGACGCCCTCGGCCATTGTGATCGTATCGTCGGCTATGGTCGTCTCTCCGTCCGTCTGAACGGTCACGCCGTTTTCCAGCTCCAGCTTGCCGCCGTTGGGCAGCGTCACGGAACCGTCGCTGTTCTCAACGCGCTCGCCCGTAACTATCGGGAACATCACGGCCTCGTCCGCCGGCTTGTCCGTTTCCTCGCCGCCAGTTTTTTTCTCGCCGCCGCTTTCGGGCGCGGGGATAAACAGCGGCTGGAGGGATATCCGCGCCGTATAATTGTTTGTGTTGCCGTTTTCCGCCGTCACGAGATATGTGACCGTCAGCGTCGCGCCGGACACCTCGCGGGCTTCAATTTCTATCTTGGCGTTCGGGCTCAGCGTTATTTGCGCGGCGTCCTCAAGCGTATCGCTCAGCTCGTCCAATTTCACGCTGCGGGGCACGACGACGGTGATCGTCCTTTCGACGGAGTCAATTTCAGCCGGGGCGAGCTGCTCCTCAACAGAGTATTCGAGTATCTCGGCGCCCGTTTTGGGCGCGCGGGGCACAACAAGCTGCTTTAGCATATCGGCGGGCGTCCGGTCTTCACCTTCACCGCCCTCGTCAACGGTCATCGTAACTGTGAGCGCGTATGTTTTGTCTTCATCGGTGCTCGTATTCTGAATTCCCTCGAGGGTCGCCGTGAAATTCCCGCTTTCGTCACCGGTCGCTTCCGCCGTCGCCGTTATGGGTTCCTCGTCCGTTATAGGTTCCCCCTCGCCGTCAACGGCGGTCGCCGTCACTGTGATGTTGTGCGCAAGGCGCATATTTACGCCGCTCAGCGTCAGGGTCACGGTCCCTGAGGGATTCCAGTCATCCGGCTGGGCGTAAATGACTGACGTTACAGCCGGCGCCGCCTGTTTCGTCACCGTAAAGGCTAAGGGCGCTTCGCTTGTCGTGACTTCGTGTTCCCCTACTTTGTAGACGACCGTCACCTTGACCGTCACGGTTCCCGGTGTATTTACTGTCAGCTTGTCGCCCTCCAAGGTTGCCGAGGGGGCGTCGTCGGTAATCGAGTACGATGTGGTGAATTCCGCGTTTTCCTCGTCACCCGAATGCGCCGTGCAGCCGTTATTTTCATATGTGTATTCGGATGCAAGCGTGATGGTTGCGGTTGCATCCCTGAAAGGAATCTCTATGGACGGCGCGTTGGTAATGGCGACGCCCTCAATTTCGCAGGCGCAAGGCAGCACTCTAAATGTATTTGTGTCGCCGTAATGGGAGCTCCCGATCGTATCTTCAACAAAGGCGCGGTACTCGTACACTATTTCCGGGTTCGGGTCCGGGTCCGGCGGAATTGACACCGACACGCTGAATCCCTCCGCTTTCGATTCTCCGTCCTTCACAAGCGACAGCGTTGTCCAGCCCTCATCAGTCTGTGTCTGCGGCTTCACGCGCCACTCAATGCCATAGTCACGTATGAGGTGCGTTTCGGTCGTCGCGGCGCCATACAGCTTTGCGGAGGTCTGCGTGGTTTCCGCTTTGACGGTCGTGATCGTCCCCACATCCAGAGCATCGTCGATGAGGACTTCTTTCGATTCTTCGGTTTCGTTCCCCGCATTATCACAGGCGACCAGCTTTAACTCTCCTGTGAACGCCTGTGTGACGGTCGCCGTGTATATACTGTTGTCCGGAATCGCCGTGTATTCCTTACCGCCCACGATAACCTTTACTGTTTCATTGTTCACTCCGCTGACGGCGTCCGTCACTTTGAAATGTACTTTTAGCTGCTTGTCGGTTATGCCGTCGTTCGTCGGGGCGGCGGATTGCAGCATTGCCGATATCAGGGGCACATCGGTTTCCTCGAAAACGATATCGGATATTACGGGCGCCGTCTCATCCAGCGTTACCGTCGCTGTGGCTTCGGTATAATAGCTTTTCTCGTCATATACCCGCACCGACAGTGAGTGACGGCCTTCCCCCTCCGGTATCGTCACGGTGACTGTGCCGCTTTCGTTAGTGCCATCCCAGTCAAGCGCATTGCCATGCTGCGCGGAAGCCACGCTTGTTGTGTAGCCGGTTGGCGCGGCGGTGAAGCCGCTCAGAGAAGCCGTGATCTGCATTTCGCCGCTTGTCTTTATCCAAGCGGGCGCCTCGAGGGAGACCCTGCCGGTATTGACAAATGCACTGTCGGTATCATCGACAAAGGTATCGTTGAGCGTTACTCGATATGTCTGCGACGCCGTGCCCTCATAGGGCGTGACCGTCACTTCAATGACATTTTCGGTCACTGTCCCTTTGCCTCCCAAATCCAGGCTCAGCCTGCCGCTCAAAACGCCGTCCGTTGAGGTGAGCGTGTTTTCGGCACCGCCGATCAACCGCGCCGAGACGCTCGCGCCCGGATACGCGGCGATAGCGTTGACGTCAGCCGCGAACAAATTCTCCACATCCGCCGTGTATTCCGTCGTGGCCGGATCAAATTCAAGCGCGACGCCGTCCACCCTCAGCGCGGACAGGGTATTGTCAGTGGCGGTCTTACTCAACACAACATAGCTGGCGTTGACCGTCTCGCCGGGCTGACTGAATTCAAAGGTAATGGTCTTGGAGTCTTCGCCGCCAAGCTGAATGAGCCCGTTCCCCTGTAGAATATCCACAGATCGCAGTGTCTCAAGCGCCGCTCCCTCGCCGTCCAGCAGCGTGACTATCAGGTTCCCGCCGGTCTCGTCCGAGGTGTTGTCCGCCCACGCGAGATTTTTCACCGTGATGTCCGCCACCGTATTCTCGCTTCCGCCGACGGAAAGCTCTGCTGTGATCTGGATGGGTACGCCGTTGTTCCGCGCCACCGGGTCGGTAAAGAACACGCTGCCCGCGTTGTTGGCCGCGTACACCTCCGGCACCGTCACTTTCTCGCCGTTTACCGTGTCTTCTATCCACACCGTCGCATAAAGCGGGATGTCCCCGTCCGCAAAGCCTGTTCCCGGCAGCGCGTATTTGAAGTTGCCCACAAAGGCGCCGTTGTCTATGAGGGTGAGGCGATCCTCGTCAACTGTAAACACATTGGATTCATCAGCAGCCGTCATGCCCGTTTCTCCCGGCACAAGGGTCACGCCCGTTGCGGGGTCGTTGCTTAAATTGTCGTTATAGAAGCCGATCTTGACGTTGTAGCTCTGATTTGCCGTATGCATCCCCGCAAGCTCAATTTCGCTTTGGTTGTACAGCTTGATCTGGATATCCCGTACCTTGTTTTCCTCCTTCGTCACCGCGAGCGAGCCGATGCCCGTGTCGGCGACCTGTGTTTGCGCCTCCGAGGACTCGGAGATCGTCCCGCCGGTTCCGAACGTCGCCGCTGTAGTCACCGTGATGTTTTTTATGAGCTTGCCCTCGTCCGCGAGGGGATGATACACGATAAGCGTTACGCTGGAATTCGGCATCAGCTTCAAGCCGTCGAAGCTTCTCGTGGACGGCTTGTCGTCGTCGCCGGCGTCTTGTGTGGTGACCTTGATCCCGGTGATCGCTTCCTTCCCGAGGTTCGCCACCGTCACTTGCAGCGGCAGACTGTTGCTGTGCCGCACCTCGGCATAGTTGAAAATGGGGTCGCCGGCGCTGATCGCGTTTTTGAAATTCCCCGTCGCCGTCTTCATTGCGGAGATCGGCGTCGCTATAGTGACCGTTCCGACAACCACGTCTTCCCCGTCGATTCTCTCTTCGATATCAACGGTCTCTGAGCCTTTCGTAATGTCGTAGGTGGTCGTCTGGAGCACCGCCTTGATTTCGTTCGCGCCGCTCAAATAGGCGTCAACGTGATCCACCTTCGTGTTCTCGCCCGGCTCCACGATGGGCATTGGCGCTGTGACGTATATGTCGTCGTTCTCTTGAAGGAAGCGTATCGCGTAAACGGAGTCCGTATCCATAGTCTGCGCGTCGCCCTTTTCGGGTATTGCCGCGTCGTCCATTTCCGGGGCGATCCACACTAAGGTCAAATCTTCGATATTGCCGCTTGTGCTGTTCCCGAAACGGAATTGATTACTGATGGCGACGCTGCTGTTTTGATTGATCTCGTTGATGCCGCCCGGGAAGTCGTCGTAGGGGAAGCCGTTACCGTCGATGACCTGCAGCCGGATATCGCTCACCGAGCCGCCCGCCGCGTCGTCAGCCAGGGGCTGCTGCGTGTACCACGCTGTTATGAAGCGCTCAGCCCCGTTAAGCGTCGCCGTCGTCACCTGTGGGTTTTCGTCCGGGGCGGCGTCATTTGTGAGGAACATAGTGAGGACCGCAACATCGCCGGCGCTGTCGATCAAGCTGTACGCGATGTCCAGCTTCTGCTCCGACGCCCCCGCCGTATTGCCCACATAACGCGCGGTGTCTACAGTGTACGCGACAAGCGTGTTGCCCGCCGCGTCCATCGCCGCGCTGAGGCCCTTGACCGCGCCGGACGTGCCGTTGTAAAGCTGCTTCTCGGGTTCCCAAGCTGCGCCGTTGTACACGCTGTACATCAGGTCGTCCCGCGCGTCAAATTCCATTGACTCCACGTTATCGGTCGAGGTCGCCGCGAGGCGGCGCCAAATTACTATCGCCCGGCTGCCGTTCGTGGCCGTCACCGGCGCCATATCCGCCGCGCTGTTATTCGTGAGCCGCGCCGTCGCCCATGTGTTACCGCTATAGACGCTCGCGTATATATCCGTAGCGTTCATCATTGCGTTCAGGTCGTCCGCGGTTGCCGGCTGTCCCGGGTCCAGCTCAAGCTTTTTCGTCTGGCTCTGCCACGCCGCTACGGACATATTGCCCTTGCTGTCGAATTGCAGATTGGAGTCCCCGTACTTTTCGTCTATGAATTCATTTTCGCCGACGACCGGCTGCGGCGCGGCGTAGGCGCCATTTTGCAACCGGGTGTATTCCACTCTTGTGGCGTCCAAATCCGTGGAATCGCCGTCGGAGAGGAACACCACCATATCGCCGTTGTCCGTCACGAATGGGTTGGCGTAGGGATAGGAATTGCTTTGCAGATTCTCAAGCTTATTGGATACGTCAATGGATTGCGGGCCGAAGCCGGCGCTTTGCAGTCTCGCGGCGGGCGGCTGCCCGCCGCCCCATACGCGCTCCTCCAAGTCGAGATAGTCCCGGTCCTCGACGTACATACCCTCGCTGACCGTCTCAAGCTGAGCCGGGCTCGCCGCGTATGCCAGCATCATATTCTGCGCGAAGGTCGTCGCGCCGAAGCCTCCGAAGTCATTGGGGAATTTCGCAGCCACCCTCCACGCCTCGATATCGTCCCACTCGCCTGTCTCCCATGTGCCAACCTTAAATTCATGGGACGCGAGTATCTTACGGTATTTGATGAACAGAATTTTCAAATAGAACTCGATGCCCACCGTGCCGCGCAGATCGGTCCACTGTCCGCTCAGCGACGTCTCCTCCCCGTCATCTTCTCTCTTGGTCAGCCAGGCGTTGTAGTTTTTGAGATCGACCTGCCCGAACACGCCGAACTTGACGGCGACGACGCTGTAGTCAAAGCCGATGCCGACAAAGGCCTTGAGATAGGCGTTGATGCGCAGGGTCACGAG
>JAISAA010000104.1 GCA_031266955.1 Oscillospiraceae bacterium
CCGGAACGGGGATATATTGTGGAATCGCGGCGCGGAGGCAACGGATACATCCGTATCACGCGCGTGAGGCCGGACCCGGAACGGATGATAATGCACACGGTGAACGCGGTCGGCTGCACGCTCGACCTGCGTACGGCGGCGGCTCTCACGGCAAATCTCGCGCAGAGCGGCGTCATATCCGAGGGCGCGGCGCGGGTGCTTCTGTCGGCTGTCGGAGAGGCGGCGCTCCGGTCGGCGCCGCGAGAGCTGCACTGCGCGCTACGCGCCGGGATTTTTAAGCAAATGCTCATAACAATGATCGGGTAAGAAAAAAACGAATATATAATTCAGAAGGAGTTACATTATGAAATGCCAAAACTGCGGAAAGAACGAAGCGAGCTTTTTTCAAAGAATAAACATCAACGGAAACGTCACGGAAACACATTTATGCTCAGAGTGCGCCGAAAAACTCGGCTATCTCGACGCGCGAGGCTTTACGGCCAAAAGCCTGTTCGACGGCTTTTTCGACGAGCCCGCGGGCGTCTCCGGCTTTTTTGACGCGTTCCCGGCGGCGGGCGCGCGTATGCCGGGCCCGTATAATATGCCGCGGGCGTATATGCCAGGTCACGGCGCGGCGCCCGAAGCGGCGCGCGCGGCTGCCGCGGAAGCGATCCCGCCCGCCGACGCGGAGCTTTCCCGCCTGCGCGAGATAAACCTGCTGCGCGAGCGTATGCGCGCCGCCGCGGCTAAAGAGGATTTTGAGCAGGCGATGCAGATCAGGGAAGAAATCAAGGAATTGGAGGGGCAGCGCTTATGAGATATGAGGACAGATTTACACAGGGCGCGCGGCGCGTTTTCGAGCTGGCACAGGCCGGCGCCGCCGAATTCGGCCACGGTTACGTCGGCAGCGAGCACATATTGCTCGGCATAGCGCGCGAGGGCGCGGGAGTCGGCGCGAAAGTCTTGCGCGAAAACGGGTTCGACGCCGACCTGATCCGCGCCACGATAGAAAAGCTCGTCGGGCGCGGGAACCGCGGCGAGCTCCCGCCGCAGGGCCTCACGCCGCGCGCGAAGCGCATAGTTGAAATCGCGCTTATGGAGGCGGGACGCCTCGGGCAATCATACATCGGCACGGAGCATCTGCTTATGGGCGTACTGCGCGAGCGCGACAGCGTCGCGGCGAAGCTCATCGCCTCGTCCTCCGGCGATATCAATAAAATATACAGCGACATCATAAACGTCTTCCGGGCCGGCGGCGTTGGGCAGCGCGTCGCGGCGGGAAGGGTTCACGGGGACGAGACGAAGACCCTCGACCAATTCTCCCGCGACCTGACCGAGCTCGCGGAGTCCGGGCGGCTTGACCCCGTTGTAGGCCGCGAGAACGAAATTTCCCGCGTCATTCAGATACTATCGCGCCGGACAAAGAACAACCCCGTACTGATAGGCGAGCCCGGCGTCGGCAAAACTGCCGTGGCCGAGGGCCTCGCCCAGAAAATCATCGCCGGGGACGTTCCGGAAACGCTTATCGACAAGCGGATCGTCACACTGGACCTGACAGGCATGGTCGCCGGGACGAAATACCGCGGCGAATTCGAGGAGCGCATCAAGACGGCTCTCGAAGAAGTTCAGAAAGCCGGCAACGTCATACTCTTCATCGACGAGCTGCACACGATAATCGGCGCGGGCGCCGCCGAAGGCTCCATCGACGCCGCGAACATCATAAAGCCGGCGCTCAGCCGCGGCGAAATGCAGGTCATCGGCGCGACGACGCTGAACGAATACCGCAAATACGTCGAAAAAGACGCCGCGCTCGAACGCCGCTTCCAGCCGGTAACGGTGAACGAGCCGACGCCGGAGGAGTCCGTCCGTATCTTAAAAGGCCTGCGCGACAGATACGAAGCGCACCACCGCCTGAAAATCACGGACGAAGCCGTAGAAGCCGCCGTATCCCTGTCAAGCCGCTATATAAACGACAGATTCCTGCCCGACAAGGCGATAGACCTGCTCGACGAAGCCTGCTCCCGCGTGCGTATGGAGAACCTAAAGCTTCCGCCCAGCCTGAAAGAGCTTGAAACCCGCTTAGAGCAGCTTGTAAGCGAGCTGAATTCCGCCGTTGAAACGCAGGACTTTGAGCTCGCCGTCTCGCTGCGCGATAAGAAGAAAGCGCTTTCGGACGAGCTGGGCGCCGCGCGCGGCCAATGGGCGGAAGCGAAAACCGGAAAGCGCGACAGCGTCGGCGAGGACGACATTGCAGCCATTGTGTCCGGCTGGACAGGCATCCCCGTCGCCAGCATTACGGAGGACGAAAGCGCACGGCTGCTGAAGCTTGAGGAGGTCCTGCACCGCCGCGTCGTCGGGCAGGACGAAGCCGTTACAGCCGTGGCAAAGGCCATCCGGCGCGGGCGCGTCGGTCTCAAAGACCCAAAGCGGCCCATCGGGAGTTTTCTCTTTCTCGGGCCGACGGGCGTGGGGAAGACAGAGCTTTGCCGCGCGCTGGCGGAGGCGATGTTCGGGGACGAGAACGCGATGCTGCGCGTGGATATGTCGGAATATATGGAGAAGCACACGGTCTCAAAGCTGATCGGCTCCCCGCCCGGGTACGTCGGGTACGACGAGGGCGGCCAGCTTACGGAAAAAGTCCGCCGCCGGCCGTATTCCGTCGTGCTGTTCGACGAGATCGAGAAAGCGCACCCGGACGTGTTCAATATGCTGCTGCAAATTATGGAGGACGGGATTTTGACGGATTCGCAGGGGCGCCGCGTCGATTTCAAGAACACGGTCATCGTGATGACCTCAAACGCCGGGGCGAGAGATATATCGGAAAAGAGACAAAAGCTGGGCTTTTCCGCGACGGACGACGAACGGCGAGAGGACGAGCGGATCAAAGAAGCCGTAACAGAAGAGCTAAAGCGCATATTCAAGCCGGAATTCCTCAACCGCGTGGACGCCACGATTATCTTCACAAAGCTCACGCGCGAAAACATACGCGAAATCAGCGCCCAGATGCTTGAAACCGTGCGCCTCCGAGTATCCGCCGCCGGCGTGGAGCTCAGTTTTGAGGACTCAGCAGTAGAACTGCTGGCCGAGCGGGGCTATGACCCCGTGTACGGAGCCCGCCCCCTACGCCGCGCGATCCAGTCCGCCGTAGAGGACCTTGCCGCGGAAAGCCTCTTGGACGGGCGGCTTAAACGCGGTGATCACGCGTTTGTGCGCGCAGCCGACGGCGAAATCGTGATAGCGGGAGCGTAATTGCCCGCGATCAATAAATGCCGAGGCTGTGCCCGCCGTCTATCGTGACTATCGCGCCCGTGACTTGGTCGCTTGCCTCGGACGCCAAATATACGGCCAGCGCGCCGATCTCTATAGCCGTGCCGAGGCGACCTGTCGGGATCGAGCGCGCTATGCCGTCCAATGCGGCCTGCGGCAGACCGCCGAGCAGATTGGAGTGCGTGTAGCCGGGCGCGATGGCGTTCACGTTGATACGGTGCCCGGCGAGCTCAAGCGCCATTGCGCGCGTGAATTGATTCACGGCGGCCTTCGCCGTGCAATAGCTCGCCATAAACACGGCGCGCGACGCCATATCCCCGGCGTTGGAACTTATATTGATGATCTTGCCGCCCTTGCCGATTGTCCGCATATGCCGCCCGACGAGATACGTCATCCGCACGACGCCGTTGAGATCGACGTCGATACACTTGAAATACTCGGAAATTTCGGCGTCCATATCGAGCAGGTCGCCGTTAGGCCCGTGCCCGGCGTTGTTGACGAGAATATTTATCTCTCCGAAATCGGCGACCGCCTGATCGACGGCGCGGCGGCAGCTTTCGATATCAGACATATCCGCCTTATAGAATTTTGACTTCACGCCGTGCTTCGACGTTATCTCGGCGGCGGCGTCCGTACCCGCCCGCTCGTCCCGCGCGAAGATCGCAACGTCGGAGCCCTGCTCGGCGAACGCCGAGGCGATGCCGAAACCAATCCCTTTACTGCCGCCTGTGACGATCGCAGCCTTGCCTTTCAGTGAAAAAGCGTTTTGCATTGATGTTATTGACATTTTCATAGCCCCCGTTCAATTTTCGGCGTCGGACAGCGCCCGCGCCGTATTTTGCGCAAGTCTATCATAAGGACGAGAAATACGCAAGCCTGTCTAACGCCGCCGAAAGCGTCGCGCGCGGGCAGGCGAGGTTCATCCGCTGAAACCCCTCGCCCTCGGGCCCGAACATAGTTCCCGTGTCGAGCCACAGCCCGGCGCGGTTTACGATAAGATCGTCAAGCTCGTCCCCGGACAGCCCGAACGCGGAAAAATCAAGCCAGGCGAGGTACGTGCCCTCCGGCTCCGTAAATACGACCTTCGGCAGATTTTGCGCCAAAAATGCGCGCAAAAAGCTGAAATTGCCCCGCAAATACTCCTTAAGCTCGTCCAGCCATTCGCGCCCGCCCGCGTACGCCGCGCGGCAGGCCGCAAGTCCTATCGCGTTCGTCTGCGAATAGCCGGCGGAGTCGAGCTCCGCGCGAAAGCGCCGCCGCAGCTCCGGGTCCGATATAAAAATATTCGAGTTTTGCAGCCCCGCGAGATTGAACGTCTTGCTCGGAGCGGTGCAAATCGCCGATATAGCCGCAAGCTCCGGGGAAATCGACGCGAAAACCGTATGAGCATTCCCCGGAAAAGTAAAATCACAGTGTATCTCGTCCGAGACGACTACGAGGCCGTGCCTTAAGCATATTTCGCCCATTTTTTCGAGCTCCGCGCGCGTCCACACGCGCCCGACGGGATTGTGCGGAGAGCAGAGCAGAAAAAGCTTCGCCGAGCTCTCAACGATCTTTCGTTCAAAATCGTCGAAATCAATAATATATCCGCCGTTTTCACGCGTGAGCGGGCTGTTTACAAGCCTTCTCCGGTTCGCGGCTATGACCTCCGAAAACGGATAATACACGGGCCGCTGTATTATAACGGCGTCCCCCGGCTCCGTAAACGCCCGCACCGCCAGCGCGAGCGCGAAAACGACCCCGGGCGTCTTTATCAACCATTCCGGCTCGGGCGAATATCCGAAACCGGAGCGGAACCAGCCCGCCACGGCGTCAAAATAATCCTCTTTCGCCTCCGTATAGCCGTATATCCCGTGCCGCGCGGCGCGTTCGACCGCTTCCATTACGCACGGCGGCGCGCGAAAATCCATATCGGCGACCCACATCGGGATCGATCCGTCAGGGCGCCCGCGCTCCTTCGCGAAATCGTATTTGAGCGAATCCGTGCCGCGGCGTTCAACGAGCTCGTCAAAATCATATTTCATTCCGTACTCCCGAAAGCGTTTTCGATATCCGCGATTATATCGTCCGGGTTTTCGATGCCGACGGACAGGCGCAGGAGCTTGTCCGTTATGCCGAGCGCAAGGCGCTTTTCCTCCGGCACGTCGGCGTGGGTTTGCAGCAGCGGATATGTAATGAGCGATTCGACTCCGCCGAGGCTTTCGGCGTACATTACAAGCCGCACTCCCTCTAAAACGGCGCGCGCCGTTTCGGGCGAATCGACCTCGAACGAAATCATTGAGCCGAAGCCGTCCGCCTGCCGCCGCGAGAGCTCGTAACCGTAATGCGTCTCAAGCCCGGCGTAATAAACCGCTTTTACTCTTGGATGCTTTTCGAGCCGGCGGGCGATTTTCAGCGCGCTCGCGGAGGACTTGTCCATACGCAGCGCCAGCGTTTTCAGCCCGCGCTCTATCAGAAAGCAATCGAACGGCGCGAGACAAGCCCCCGTCGTCTTTTGGATAAAGCGCAGCTTTTCGTCCGTTTCGGCGCTCGCGGCGACGAGGAAGCCCGCTAACGTATCGTTGTGCCCGCCGAGGTACTTTGTTCCGCTGTGGATGACGATATCCGCGCCGAGCTCTATCGGGCGGCAGTAATACGGCGTCAAAAACGTGTTGTCCACCGCGAGCAAAACGCCGCGTCCGCGCAGCAGCTCCGCCGTCGCGCGGATATCCGTGACGCGCATCATCGGATTCGTCGGCGTCTCTACAAATACAAGGCGTGTTTCGGGACGCAGCGCCGCCGAGAGCGCGGCTATATCGCCGGTGTCGATATAACCGGTCTCGACGCCGTTTTTGCGCATAATATGCTCGAACAGGCGCGACGTTCCGCCGTATAAATCCTCTGACGCGATAATGCGGTCCCCCGGCCTCATAAGCTCCGCCAGCGCGCCGACCGCCGACATACCGGACGAAAACGCCAGCGCACCGAAGCCGCCTTCCAGCGCCGCGAGCTTGCGTTCAAGCTGCTCGCGCGTGGGGTTCTGCGAGCGCGAATAGTCGTAGCCGGTGCTTTGCCCTACTCCGGGATGGGCGAACGTGGAGGACTGATATATCGGCGTCGTCACCGCGCCGGTCACGTCACGGCGTCGCGCGCCTTGAACGCAGAGGGTGTCAAGCTTCATCATACCACACCTTTTTATAAATTTATAAATTTCGCTTTGCTTCCCCGAGAGTTTCGTTCCTCGTTGCTTTCGGTTGCTTTAGTAAAAATATTATACAAGACGCCGCGGCGGTTTGCAAGCGGCTTTTTGGGCGGTGCGTCGCCGCCCGCCGCTATATATTCTCATTCATACTGCCGGTCCTATAGCCCTCCAAATCAAGGCTCACATACGCAAACCCCAGCTTTTTTATCGCCGAGGCCGTCCGGCTCATAAACTCACGGTCAAAAAATCTGTCCATTTCCTCGTTTAGAACCTCAATGCGCGCCGCTTCGCCGTGTACTCTGACTCTGAACTGGCTAAAACCCAAATCGAGCAAATACTGCTCCGCCCGGCTCACCATAGCGATCCTCTCGGGCGTTATTGCGGTTCCGTAAGGGAACCGTGACGCCATACAAGCCGGCGAGTGCTTATTCCAAGTGTGCAGACCTAAATTTTTCGACAGCGCCCGGATATCCCACTTCGACAACCCCGCTTCTAACAGCGGACTTTTGACATTCATCTCCTTGACCGCTCTCCCGCCCGGCCTGTAATCTCCCGTATCGTCTAAATTGGAACCGTCGGCGACATTCGCGATACCTCGGCTTTCGGCTAAAGCAAAGACCTTTGCAAGGATCTCTTTTTTACAAAAATAGCATCTGTCGGGCGGATTTTTCTTAAAACATTCCAGCTCGTATCCGTTAAAATCTATAATGTAATGCCGTATGCCTTCTCGCTCGACAAATTCGTCGCTTCCGGCGTATTCTCTCGCGGGCTGCAAATCCGATCTTATCGTGACGGCAATTGCCCTGTCGCCCAAAACATCGCGGCAGACCTTTATCAAAAAAGTGCTGTCCACGCCTCCCGAAAAAGCCACCGCCACGTTTCCGAGATTTTTAATGTTTTGCTTCAAGTCGCTATATCTTTTTTCAAGCTCCGCCGCGTTGTCGCGAGCGTTCATTGCAATCCCTCCATTTCTATCGTCCGCGCGCTCACGCGCCCCGCGAGCTGCGCGCTGTGCGTCACGGCGAGCAGGCCGAGGCCGCGCTCCGATACGGCGCGCAGGAGGAACTCCCATATCTGCGCCTGCGTTATGACGTCGAGCATAGTCGTTATCTCGTCGGCTATGATGAAGCGCGTATCGGGCGCGAGGGCGCGCGCTATGCAAAAGCGCTGCATTTCGCCGCCTGACAGCTCCGCCGGATAGCGGTCCAGCCACGCCTTTTCTATGCCGAGCGCGGACAGGAAGGCGCCGTCCGGCGTCCACGCCTCCGCTAGTGTGCGCCCGAGCCTCCAGCGGGGGTTTATCGCCTTCTCGGGGTGCTGGTAGATGAGCTGCACGGGGCAGAACCCGCGCCGGGGCAGCGGCTTGCCGCCCAGAAGTATCTCGCCCGACTGAGGCGTGAGGTTCCCGGCTAGAAGCTGCGCCAGCGTGCTCTTGCCGCAGCCGGACGGGCCGACGAGCGCGACGCGCTCGCCGGAGCCAATTGAGAGGCTTGCGCCGTCCAGAACATTTTTCCCGCGTTCGTAGCCGAACGCGATATTTTTCGCCTCAAGAAGCATACAGGCAGCTCACCTTCCCTCCGCGCACCTCGCGGGACATCGGCGGCGCCGCCTCGCACTCCGGCGTGCGCATGGCGCAGCGCGGCGCATAGAGGCAGCCCCCGGGCAAACTGCCGGCGTAGGGCTGCGCGCCGGGCGTCGGAGCAAAGCTGTTTTGCGGCATAGCGCGCCACAGTGCGCGGCTGTACGGGTGCCGCAGAAGCTTTTCGTCCGCGAAGTCGCGCGCGCCCGCCGTTTCGACCGCCGTCCCGGCGTAGAATACGGCTATCCTGTCGGCAAAGCGCACCGCGAGGCCGAGGTCGTGCGTTATCAGCAGCACCGCCGCGCCCGCGTCCGCCATCTCGCGGAAATGCTTCATCGCGTGCTCCGCGAGGTGGAGCGATAGCCCGGGCGTCGGCTCGTCGGCTATGAC
>JAISAA010000142.1 GCA_031266955.1 Oscillospiraceae bacterium
TGGGATAATGGCCGTGCCACTCGTGGCGCTGACCTCGCCTCCTGTGATCGATATGCTGCCGGTTGTATAGATGGCGCAGTCACCGGTCGTCTGCACCTTGCCCGCGTCACTGACTGTAATAGTGATATTGTTACTCTGGGAGTAAATGTTGATGCTGTTGCTGCTGCGGCTGGACGAGCTGCTTATTGAGCCGCCTGCGCCCACCTCAAATGTGCCGGCGCCGGATAGACTGATCAAGCCGGATGTGAAAAGCCCGTTGTCGGCATATTCGGCTTGCCAAAGCACCGTGACGCCCTCCGGGATACTCAGATTAAGCGTGGCGTCCGCGCCGGTTTTGCTGCCGGTAACGGTAACGATACCGCCACTTTCTGCGCTGTTTATCGCGTTTTGGATGTCGGTTTGGATGGTGCTGACGTTCTTTGATTCGATAGAAACAGGAGAGTTTTCCGCGTTCGTCGCCAATGAAAACACAAAGAAAAGCGTCAATACCGTCGCCACCGCAAGCCGCAAGGGTAAAAAACTCCTCTTTGTTTTCATTTTGCCTGACCTCCGCTTTTTTCTCAATGTAACCTGCTTTGCAAAGTGTTACATTACCCGATTATCATTGAGTTTACAGTCATAAGCAGAGGACAGCTTTGTTCGCCGCCGGGCAAAAAACAAGAGCCGCGAGAGGGTAAAGTTCGGTAAATGGAGTAACAAAAACGCCAATGTAACACTCTGCAAAATGTGTTACATTGGCGTTCATATCAAATAGGAGGATACTATTATGTCAGCTACCCAGCCGATCCGCAATAGGCGCCAAGTCCGCGAGCTCGCGGAGTATTACCTAAAACGGGGCGAGCCGAGAAACCATCTGCTCATCGTGATGGGCGTCCACACGGCCTTGCGTATCAGCGACCTGCTCCGGTTGAAATGGGAGGACGTATACGACTTCGGCAACCGGCGTTTCCGCGAGAGCGTGTCCATAACCGAGAGGAAAACGGGAAAGACCAAGCTTGTCGCGCTGAACAAAGCCATTCTCGCCGCGCTGCATATCTGCCGGAGCGCCGCCAAGCTCGGCGAGCACCTAATCAGGAGCCGTAAGGGAGGGGCTATCAGCAGGATTCAGGCTTACCGCCTCATCAGAGCCGCAGCCGAAGCCCTCGGCTTCATTGTGCGCGTGTCGTGCCATTCGCTCCGCAAGACGTTCGGGTATCACGCCTGGAAGTCGGGCGCAAGCCCGGCGGTCATTATGGACATCTACAATCACTCCTCTTTTTCCGTCACGAGGCGTTATCTTGGCGTCTCGCAGGACGACAGGGACGAGGTGTACCGAAAGCTTGCCGGGGTCGTCTGAGCTTGACGCCTCTGTCAGTATATCACAGGCTTCGGAGGAATGCAATAAATAACCGCGAATTTGTAAAATTTATGGCTTATAAGGTTATCGGCTGACCTCACAATTAAACCCGCACCGCTCAAACGCCGCCGCCGCGCGTTCAAGCTCCGCTTCCGTGTTTTCGCGGAGCGCGCCGAGCGCGTATTTCATACCCACGGCGGCGTATTTGCTCTCCCCGTACCTGTGATACGGCAGGATCGAAACGGCGGCGCCGGGCGCGAGCTCCCGCGCCAGCCGCGCCAGCGCGTCCACATCCTCGGCTGAGTTGTTGTATTCGGGGATGAGCGGCACGCGCAGCGTGAGCGCGACCCCTTTTTCGGATATATACCGCAGATTCGACCGGACAGTCGTAGCGTCGGCGCCGAGCAGCTCGGCGTGGCGCTTCGGGTCCGGGTGCTTTAGGTCAAAATACACGAGATCGGTGTATTTCAGTATTTTATCAAGCGCCTCGCGGGAGCCGAAGCCCGACGTGTCCGCACAGGTGTGTACGCCTTCGCCGCGGCATTTTTCAAAAATCGCGGCGACGAAATCCGGCTGAGACAAAATCTCTCCCCCGGAGCAGGTCACGCCGCCGCCGGAGGTCTCGTAATACACCAAATCGCGCCGGATCACCTTCCATACCTGCTCTACTGTCATCACAGAGCCCTTTAGCTCTAACGCGCCGTTGACGCAGGCTTTGACGCAAGTCCCGCAAGCGGAACATTTTTCGCGGTCGATGCTGAGCCCGTCCGATAAAAGCTCTATCGCGCCGTTCGGGCAGGCGGCGGCGCACGCGCCGCATTTCAGGCACGACGTGTACCGGTACGAAAGCTGCGGGGCGAAGCTCTGCGACTCGGGGTTTGAACACCACGGGCAACGCAGGGGACAGCCCTTCAGGAACACCGTCGTGCGGATGCCCGGCCCGTCGTCGATGCTGTACCGCTGGATGTTGAATACTGTGCCTTCCATATTCAGAACTCCGCGCCGCCTATACCATCTCGTGCATCGTGCGGTTTACTATTTCGGCTTGCAATCCGGGCGGCAGGTCGATGAAATACGCCGAATAGCCGCCGACGCGCACGAGCAGATTTTTGTGGTTTTCCGGATGCTCGCGGGCGTCGAGCAATTCCTCGCGCGAGTGGATATTGAACTGCACGTGCCAGCCGTCCCGCTTCATAAACGCCTTTATGAGCCAGCCGAGCTTTTCAAGCTTTTCGGGCGTATTCAGCACGGATTTTGAAAACTTCATATTCATCGCGTAGCCCGCGTAAGGGTATGCGTAGCGGTCGTTTGTCGCGGAGTTTATCGCCGCCGTCGGCCCGTTCGTGTCCATTCCGGGAGAAACGGAGCACGCGGCGTCACAGGTCGGGCTGCCCGCCTCGCGCCCGTTCGGGAGAGCGCCTATCGCGGAACCGATACCGACATGTCCCGCCGCCGCGCCGATGAAAAGCAGCGGCTTTTTGCCAGTCAAGGGATCGACCTCGGCCTGCATTATCTCGGGTACGCGGAGCGACAGCTCGTCGTATATCTCGTCTGCGAAGTCGTCGTCGTTGCCGTATTTCGGGGCGGCGAGACAGAGGCGGCGGAGCTCCTCCGCGTTTTCCCAATTGCGCGCGCACACGTCAAGCAACTCGCGCATAGTCGTTTTTTTATCGGTGAATACAAGCTTTTTCACAGCCGCGAGACTGTCCGCCAGATCGACGAGCCCGCGCGAGCCGAGCCAGCACGCGCGCCCCTCAGGATACCGCGCGCCGCCCTCGCGGGAGGCTATGCCGGCGGGTATGCAGTCCTCGTACTGCATAGCGACGCGCAGGCCGGACATCGGGCCCTCGGCGATCTCCGTTGACCAGGAGAGAAGCTTGAATTTTCGCAGGATCGGCGTGAAATATTCGAGCTGTTTGTAATACGCGGAGTTCACCTGCTCGAACGTCGTGAACTCTCGCGCGTCGCCGGTATGAGGGCCGAGCTGTTTTTGCGTGCGCGGGTCAAAGCCGTCGTTCATCGCGAGCTCGAAGACCTTTAGCTGGCTTATGTTGTGCCCGCCGCCCATATGCTCCAAGCTGTCAAGGTGATAGCCGAGGCAGCCGGAGGCGTTCCAATTGCAGGCGTCCTCGATCGGCACGCCGCGGTCGAGATAGCGTTTCGTGCCGAGCGCGTCGCTTAAAAACGCGGGATTCCCGCCGCCGAACTCGCGGTTACATTCCAGCGCGTGGATGATAAATTCCGGCGGCGTTTTTTCGCTGTACCGTATATATATCGCGGGCTCGGACAGCTTTATCTGCGCCATCGCTTCAAGGACGAGCCACGAAACCTCGTTCGTCAGCTCTCGGCCGTCCGCGTCCGTGCCGCAGAGCGTTATGTTCGGCAGCAGAGAGCCCGGCGCCGCGCGCTGCTCGCGCGGGATCGTGACAAGATTCTCACACTCGCGGATCTTCAGCCACAGCGCGCCGAGCAGCTCGGCGGCGTCCTGCGCCGTTATTTTTCCGGCGTCCTTGTCGGCCTTGTAATACGGATACAGCAGTTGATCCAGCCGCCCTACGGGGACCTCCGGGCGGTCGGAGCTCTCCTTCCAGCACACGAGATGATAGAGCCTCACGCACTGCACGGCCTCGAAGAAATCGCGCGGCGGCTCGGCGGGTACGCGCTCGCACGCGTCCGCTATGCGCAGCAGCTCGCGCCGGCGCTCCGGGCGGGCTTCGCTATCCGCCATTTCGCGCGCCAAAGCGGCGTAGCGGCGGGCGTAAGCTATAAAAGCCTCGCAGGATATGACCGTCGCTTTCAGCAGCCAGTATTTCCGCAAAAACTGCGCCGTGCCGTGGGAATTTTCGTCCCCCTCCGCCATCATTCTCTCGCGCTCTTTCTCGCACAGGCCGATAACATAGTTCAGCCCGTTTTCAACGCACTTGACGGAAACCTGTGCCACGCCGCCGCCGTAAGCCGAGTAATTCTGAAACAGCCCCCGGTCCATCTCATAGCGCACGCCGCGCCCCTCGAACACCATACCGCGGTCAAACAGCAGATCGAACACGCCGGGGCCCATTTCGAGCTCTACGGACTTATTCACGCTCGACACCTTCGGCATATGCTCTATCCAATATTCGGCGTCAGCTTTCAGCGCGTCGAGGTCGGCAGGGGCGATATTCGTGGAGGAAATATCGCTCGTTTTGCGGTCGAACTTCCCGCTTTCCACCATCTTCATTATCTCGCGCGGCTTCATCGCGCAAAGCGTCCCATTCCCGCGGATGAATTTTGTCAGCGAGCCCGCGATAAGCTCTCCGTCGCGCAGCAGGAGCGGGCATTCAAGTAAACGCTTCTCAAGCGCCTTTGCCCAGCGGATATCGACGGGCAAGCCCTCCGTTTCCTTCCACGACTGCGTAAAAAGCAGCGTGTCGTCCACATACACCTGCGGCGCGGCGGCCTCCCATTCGGCTTTAAGCGCTTGCAGGCGCGGGGTCAGCACCCGCACCGCCTTGATTTCGTTCCGGTTTACCGTATTTGACATATTTGTGTTCCTTTCGATTTTGTGTACTCATTATAATATGCGTTTAAGTATACGTCATTATTGAGTCAGTGTCAATGAGTTGTGCTGTTCCTCGCGCTCGCGCTTGCCGCGGGCACTAGGCCGATGGCGTTTGCGGCGGCACAATCGGCGGCGATTTGTCAAGGCGGTTTGTAGCGCAAGAATGTAAAATTTTTGTGAACAAGGGAATTTTGACAAGCCACATAAAAATAGTTGTTGCGCAACGAAATTTGCGATTGCTTTTCCGGCGGAAGTATGCTATAATACCGACATAAGCGGTTGCGCCTCATAGGGTGCGAATAGTTGCGGCGGGGGTAAAAACTCCGCTTGCGGCACATTGTGGATGGCTCGGAGGGTTTCATAATGCATACGATTAGACCGATCACGCGGAAGCAAGCCGAACGCGTAAGAGAGCAGGACGCGGTCGGCTACGTCCGATTTACTATGGCTTGCGAGGGTATGCCTCTCAATAAGCGCGAAACTGACCGCCTGAACAAGTGCGCATCCGGCGAATTGAGTGTGGACGTCGAAGTCGCCAAGCTCGTGAAACATTATTTAACGGTTGGAGTATGAAGTACAGCTATCGTTATAAGTCGCCCGACCCTTACTGTTATCCCGGCGGTGACGTTTTGATAAACAAACTGAACATTACCGCCGCAAACGAGTTGGAGAGCGCGGAACGGAACATAACGGCATTACGGTTGTTGGAACTGACGCGGAATCCGATTCGCGGAATGTTCGGATTTACCCATCTTTGTAAGATTCACCGATATGTGTTCGGGGATGTATACGAGTGGGCGGGGCTGATTCGCGAAGGTGAATTTTTGCTTAAAGGCGATACGCTGTTTTGTGTTGGGAGCCACATACCCGAATATGCTGATAATATTTTCGGCAAGCTGAAAAACGATAGATTTCTGCGCGGAATGGGTAAGCAAGAGTTTGTTGAAAAATGCGCGTACTATATGGCTGAACTTAACGCCTTGCACCCGTTCCGCGAGGGAAACGGACGAACGAACCGCAAGTTTTTCCGTCAACTTGCGCTAAAATCAGGTTATTCGCTTCAATGGCAGCTTGCCGATACGGATGATCTATTACGTTCAGATATTGCGGCATTTGATAAGGATTACGCCCCGTTGATTGAAATATTGGAACGCATTGCAGGACAATGCGGATAGTGGGGATTTGTGTTTACTGATAAGCATATGCGCATATGCCGCTCCACTTATGCAGGTATACGTAAATAGTATGCGTTTAAGTATACGTCATTATTGAGTCAGTGTCAATGAGCTGCGCTGTTTTCGTATCAGGCGTCCGTCTCCCGCAAAAATTTTTTATGTTGATAAAAAACGCTTGCAATATATTCCGTCAAGTGATAGAATTGACGTGCGAGGTCGCGAAAGGGGCCGCAGCGGTCGTAACAGTGCAGCAACACCGTCACGACGTCAGTAGGGAACATCGTTTAATCAACCCACCTACCAAACACGAGAAAACCCGCCGCCACAGCTCAGACAGTATAAGCGATAATCTTATTGGTTGCAAGCTGTTTTGCGGTTTTAGGGAATTCGCGTGAATACGCTGAGTACATAGGACGCCGCCATCCCTGACGGGCGCGTCCGGTTTGTGACAAGAAAACTTTGGCGCGTAGGTGAGAAATTCGGGTAAGCAGCCCGAGTTCCCCTGCGCGCCTTTTTGCGCGGCCTCCCGAAAAAATTTACGGGAGGCAAAAGAACCAAATGAAAATCAGCAGAAAGATCCTTGCGCTGTTCCTCGCGTTCGCGCTCGCGGCGGGTATGACGCCGCTGACGCTCGCGGCGGACAGCACCTACAGTGACGTCACGGCAAATCACTGGGCCGGAGACGTCATCGCCAAATGGTCCGGCGGCGGCTACGGCGTGCTTGAAGGTGACGGGAGCGGTCGTTTCCTGCCGGAGAACGAGATAACGCTCGCGGAGCTGGCGGCGCTCCTGTCAAAAACCTTCGGATATACGGAGCGCGTCCCGGTTGAAGTCACGCCGAGCTGGGCGGACGAGTACGTCGAAAAAGCCGTCGCCGCAGGCATAATCGGCAAAGCAGCCGAAATTGACGCGACCGCGGTCGTCACGCGCGAGCAAGCGGTAAAATACATAGCGATCGCGTATAACGTAGCGCCCGTTTCGGGAGAAACCGGCTTCGCGGACAATTCCGCGATCGGCGCGGAATACAAGCCTTACGTCAACTCGTTCCAAAAGCTCGGCTATGTCGCGGGCAAGCCCGGCAACATATTTGACCCCGCGGCGAGCTATACGCGCGCGGAGGCTATGCAGCTCATCGAGAATACGACGAGCGAAATCGCCGACAAATCGGTAACGGGGCAAAGCTACTCGCGCTCGCTTATCGTGCGCAAGTCCGGCGTCACAGTCTCGGACACGGTTATCGGCGGGGACTTGATAATCGGGCAGGGCGTCGGCGACGGAGAGGTCACGCTGGACAACGTGAAGCTCGACGGCTCGCTTATAGCCTACGGCGGCGGGGCGAATTCCGTTACGATCAAGGGCGGGACCATCCCGAATACGGTGGCGAACAAGCCTTACGGTGAGACGCTGCACCTCAGCGGCGCGTTCGGCACGGTCACCGTTACAAACGGAACGGACGTAATGCTCACGGGCAAGGCCGACAAGCTCGTGATCCTCGGGAACTCCGACGTTACGCTGAACGGCGCGGAGGTCAGGATCGTCGAGGTCACGGGCGAAAACGTGAAGCTGGCGCTGAACGGCGGCGGCACGGTCGATAACGCTGTCGTCGGCGCGGGCAAGGTCGTTATAAGCGGCAGCGGCAAGGTCACGAACGTCAGCGTGACCGCGGTGGCAAAGTCCGGCGTCGAGGTGCTGGTTCCCGCCAAGGTCACAGTGGACTCAGGCGCGGGCGCGGTAAAAACCAGAAACGGTATGATCCGGCCGGGCAAGACGGGTGACGCTGTTTCCGCGGCGAGTTCATCCGGCGGCGGCGGTTATACGCCGGGCAAGTCAGGTGAAGCCGATCCCGGATATTCAACGGACGCCGAAGGCAATATCACCGTATATAAGGCGGGAGCTACGCTGTCAGGCGTAAACATTCCGGGCGGTACGGTCACAATCAGCAGCGCGGTCGGCGACGGCGAGGTGACGCTGACCAACGTGGTCGCGGACAAGCTGATTGCGAACGGCGGCGGAATGAACTCAATCAGAATCACGGGCGCGAGCCGTTTTGCTACGGCGGTGCTGAACAAAACCGACGGCGAGCCCGTCAATCTGAAAATCGAGGGCACCGTCACCGTGACGAAGGTCGAGGTCAAACCGAACAGCAAAGCGATCCTGACGGGCAAGGCGGTGACGCTTGAGGTTGAAGCCGACGCGGATATTCAGCTTGCCCGGGAAGCGGTCGTTGAAAACATCGTTGTCGAGGGCGACCGCGTGACGCTTACCGTCACCAACGGGGCGACGGTTTCAACCATCACGGTCAACGCGGATAACACCGTCATCGTGACGACGCAGGATTTAGAGGGTAAGGTCGTCGATAACTCGGACGGCGGCGTTGTTCAACTCGATCCGGGCGGCGGCGCCGCCGGAGGCTCGGGCGCGGTCGTCGTCGCGCCGAAAACGGAGCGCGTGGTCTCTTACGACGAATTGAAAGCGGCGATAGCGGCGGCGCTGGACGGTACCGGACTGTCGCACATCTCCGTTATTGAGAGCTTTACCATTGAAGAAGACTTCACTATTCCGAAGGGCGTCACCATTCTGATCGATAACGCGACCTTGTACCTTGGGAATTATAACACGCCGGTTGCGCTGACTGTTGACGGCAAGCTGGAGATCGGCAAGGGCTACAGCGAGTCGATATACTCTGACGGCTACGTTTCTGCGTATGGCATTGTCACTGTAAACGGTACTGTTACAGTCAGCGGCGGTTCGATGTCCTTATTTCAGCATTACCAAAGCGTGAATTCGGTGCTCCCCGAATTAGTAATCAACGGTGCGCTCACCGGGCAGAAGAACGACTACGCCTACTGGTGGTACGGAAATGGGATCAGCTTCCCATACGGCACAAAAATCAGCGGGACCGGCGACTTAAACGGATTGTTCACAACCGGGACGGAGCCCGATTTCATCGGCGACAGTCCTGAAAGCTTCCGATATTATCACTGGGATCGCGGACAGCAAAAGTGGGTTGTCTCACAAACTCACGCGGGCAATTTCGACCAGCTAAAGCGGGCGGCGGCGTACATCAACGAAATTTACGCGCAAGACGGCTATTACTGGGACTATTGGAGTACGTCGATCTACATTCAGGGGGAGTTTGCTGTTGAAGAAGACTTGTACTTGCCGCCAAACTCAAGCTTGATTCTATATACATACAGCCAATGGGATTCCACGGAAGGAAGCACTGTATACACTTCCACAAAACTGACGATACCAAGCGGCCAAACGCTGACTACGGCGGGACAAATCTACATTAGCGATGATAACAACGGCGACAACAGTAAACACCCTGAACTTGTCGTAAACGGCGTTGTCAGAGGCGCGACCTATACCCGCAAAAGCTGGTCTGACCAATACAACTCCGAAACGGGACAGTACGAAAGAGTTGAATACGATTACGAGAACACAGGCGGTTGGATATCCCACGGATATTGGTACAGCAACTGGGACTATGACCTGTATGAGCACCGTGTCGGAACGGTAAGCGGAACCGGAAGCGCGGCGTTAGGATTAAACGACGACGGCGAAACCTATACGGTCGCCCAATGGCGTTGGGACGGCGAAAAGTGGGCTGACAGCTACGTGTACGCGTCCACGGCTGAAGGACTGTCAACGGCTCTCGCGTCGGAAGACACATATAGTGTCACGATTACCGGCAATATCACGCTCGCGGCATCAAGCGGAGCAAGGGAGCTTAATATACCTCACACCAAAAAGCTCACAGTTCCCGAGAACGTAACACTGACGGTCGGTAGAGCTACTGACGACCAAAGCTACGAAACCGGTTATTTCTATATCTACGGTACGCTTGAAGTGAACGGGACGTTACAAGGTGTGGCGGTTAACTATGGCGGCCATTACGGCGGTTACGCTCATATGTACCTCGGTCGCTCTTGGCGTGCCACTTGGAATGAGGAAACGCAAAAATATGACCGCGAATACAGGGCCGGGCAGATTACCGGCAGCGGCGTACCCTCAGAGATCACAGCTAAGCAATACGACGTTATCAACTGGCAATGGTTCGTAGACAGCGCAACCGGTGTTGGGACGTGGGTACCGGTCGATGTGGTCGCGTCTGACGCGAACGAATTGCTCAAGGCGGTCAACGATACTGTGACACAAATATACTTGACCGGCGACCAGCCATATGACAATGACGGACAAGAGCTTTACGGCAAAACCACAAACTTGGCGACGGTGGACGATCTCACGATAGCCAAAAATCAAAACCTGCAAATCGGCGCCTATTGGGACAACGACAACATCAGCCTCACAGTCAAAAATCTTACGATCGACGGCGACGTCGGCACGCAAAACTGGTGGTGGGGCGGCTACTACGGCTGGGGCTGGTATCAAACTTGGTGGTGGAATACCTACAACTACGATTCAAATTATAGCTTGGACTGGGATACCTGGGCGGCATTGGCTAATTGGTACAGCCCGTACTGGAGATGGCTCTGGCTGCAGCCATACTACTCTGAATACGGCAACAAGCTCATCATAACCGACTCGCTGACGATAAACGACGGCGGACAGCTTTGGGGCGGAAACGGCCTGATGATAGAAATCAAAGAGGGCGCGACCGTAAAGCAGACTTACAACGGCGTTGAAGTCGAATGGTTCGAGCCGGGACACAGCTACATCTACGTCGGCAACGCCGACGCCGGCGCGTGGCTCGAAATTCCGAAAACAGAACCCGAAGGTGCGGAGCCCGAAAGCGCAATACTCGAAAGCGCAGTACCCGAAGTCACGGAGCCGGAAGTCACAGAACCCGAGAATCCGGGAACCGAAGATATCGGAGACGTTGGCGCGGGAATCGAAGTCATAGCGGCGGTGAACACTGAAACCGAAGAGACCGAAGAAACAGAATCTGAAGATCCGGAATCAGAAGACACGGAACCCGAAGCCGAATAAATACCATATCGGCTTCGCAGTCGGATCAGGTCTTTGGCAAAATAAAAAAGCCCCGCGCGCCCGGAACCGAGTGCGCGGGGCTTTTCTTCGCCAATATCGAACTGCCTTGCTGACTTTATTGTTCAATGCTCCCCCGTCGGCGTCCTTCCGAGCAAAAACGACTGCGGATGCGAATAAACATACCCGATCCCCCCGCCGACGTAAAGGCACAGCCCCGTGATATACGCCGACAGCTCGGACGCCAAAAACAGCGCCGGCCCCGCGATATCCTCCGCCGTGCCTATCCTGCCCATCGGAACCTCGTGCCGCGCTATGCCGTCTAACAGGTCTTCGAGCTCGTCCCCGGAGGCGAGCTCGTCCCAGAACGACGTGCGTATCGGCCCGGGCTTTATGCAGTTCACGCGGATGCCGAGCGGCGCGAGCTCCATCGCGAGGTTCACGGTGAGCGATTCGCACGCGGCCTTTGCCATATGATAAGTATACGCCGGGGTCGTCGGATTGAACGCGCCGTTTGACGAGCAGATGATGATCTTGCCGCTCCCCCGCGCCTTCATATGCGGCACGACCGCGAACACCGTGTTGTACGTGCCGGTCATATTCGATTCCATCGTCTTGTCGTAGGCGGTCTTCGCGTCAAGCGCCTCCCCGTCGAAGGTTTTTCCGGCGAATGTAGCCAGAATGTCGAGCTTGCCGAACTCGGCGAGAGTCTTATCGACAGCTTCCAGCACGCTGTCCTCGCTTGTGACGTCCATAGGGCCGTAATAGCGCGCCGCGCCGCCCGCGGCGGTTATCTCGGCGGCGAGCTTTTCGCCTTTCCCGGCGCTGCGGCCTCCGATTATTACGTTGGCGCCCTCGGCGGCGAACAGACGGGCGATCGCCTCGCCCATTCCGCTTGTCGCGCCGGTAATCAGGGCCGTTTGGCCGGATAGTAGCTTTTCCATTGACGCTTCCTCCCATTTAATATTGCCGTTTAATATCGGATTTCAAATAATATAATAAGGATACAGCATCAGTCCCCCGGTGTCAACCGCATTCGCCGAAAGCACCGGAGCGGGAACTGTGCCGCCCTGCATTAGCCGTTGACATCTCGCGCTACAGGTGATATATTCGTCATCAGAACAACACGGTAACACAATTTGATAAGGAGATGTGACAATTGCAAAACCGCAAAATGTTTATAGGCGGCGAATTTAAGGACTCGGAGTCCTCCGAGCTCCTGACGACGCTGAACCCCTCGACGGGCGAAGCGCTCGGCACGGCGCCGGCCGCCGGGAAAAAGGACGTCGATCTCGCGGTGTCCGCCGCGCGCGCCGCGTTCCCGGCCTGGGCCGCGCTGCCGCAGGCCGAGCGCAACAAGTA